>CAKZHP010000124.1 GCA_936924635.1 uncultured Propionibacteriaceae bacterium | reverse complement strand
CCCGGGCCAGCCAGGCGCGCCGCGCGCCGGCCGGCGAGGCGACCTCGGCGACGACGCGCCCCGTCGCCTGGTCACGTGTCAAGGGAGAGCCGAGCAGGACGGTGAACGCGAGACCACCGACGACGACCGCGGCGAGGCACCCTGAGACGCCCAGGGTCGCGCCCACGCCCGCAGACAGGGGGTCAGCCTCGTGCAGAGGTCGCAGCGCGAGGGTGCCGGACAGGGTCACCGTGACGGCGACGACGAGCAGCGCGATCGCCGCATACAGGGCGACGAGGGCCACTGCGCCCGTCGTGGTGCGGAGCGACCTGACGTAGAGAGCGCTCAGGCCCGTCATCGGGCGCCGGCCCTGCTGTCTCGGACCCGGGTCTGCGGCTCCGGCTTCTCCGACGCCGTGGCGGCCTCGGCGTCCGCGACGGCGTCGGCGAACACCTGCTCCAAGCGGGCCCTGCTGCTCGTCAGGTCGCTCACCTCGACGCCGTGAGCGGCGAGGGTCGCCACGGCCGTCGAGACCGGGGCACCGGTGGGGCGGAGCCGGAGCGTACGGCCGTCGACGTGCTGGACGCCGAGGGAGGCCTCGGCCCGGAGCGCGTCCGCCACGGACGCGCTGACGGGCGCGGTCGTGGTGACCGTGAGGTCTCCCAGCCCCTGCTGCCTCGTGAGCTCGCCGACCTCGCCCGCGAGCACGATGCGGCCGCCGCCGATGAGAGCGATGCGCGTGCAGAGCTGTTGGATCTCGTCGAGGTCGTGCGAGCTGATCAGCAGGGTGAGCCCGCGGTCGCGCACCAGGTCGGCGATCAGCCCGTGGAGCTGCTGCCTGGCGACCGGGTCGACGCCCGAGGTCGGCTCGTCCATGACCACCACCTGGGGGTCGTGGGCGAGGGCGCGGGCGATGGCGGTGCGCTGGCGCATGCCGCGCGAGAACGTACGCACCCGGTCCTGGGCCCGGTCGGCGAGACCGACCTGGTCGAGCACCCGCATCACGGCCTGGTCGTCGCGGCGGCAGCCGTACAGGTCGCGGAAGAACGCGATGTTGTCGGCGGCCGTGAGGCCGTCGTACAGGCCGTCCTGGTCGAGGGCGAAGCCCGTCGCGGCGCGCGCCTCGTCGGTGCCGGCCGGGTGGCCCGCGACACGGACGGACCCGGCGTCTGGCCGGTACAGGCCGAGCATCGTGCGGATGGTCGTGGACTTGCCCGCGCCGTTGGGGCCGATGAAGCCGAACACGTCACCGGTGGCCACGGTGAACGAGACCCCGTGCAGGATCTGCCGCCCGCCGAGAGCGATGTGCAGGCCGGCGCCGTCGATCATCGGGTCGGGTGCCGCTGGTGGAGAGTCTGACACGAAACCCTCCAGTACGAAAAGTGCGGTTGAACGCACATTGCTGCCGAGGGTAGCATGACGGGGCGCGGCGCACAGGGCACTGCCTGATGGAGGCACCGGGATGGCGCAGGGAACCGACGGGAAGTACGCCTGGACCGCGAAGATCGGCGACAAGGGGCAGCTCGTCATCCCCAAGGAGGCGCGCGAGCTGTTCGGCATCAGCCCCGGTGACACCGTCTTGATCCTCGGCGACATCGAGCGCGGCCTGGCGATCGTCAACAACGACGTGTTCCTGCACCTGGCTAACAGCGTGCTCGACGCGCAGCACCCCCGGTCCGCCGACGACGCATGACCGAGGACCTGTTCGGCGAGGTGAGCGCCCCCGAGCCCGTCCGCGGTGGCTCCCTCGCCGACGCGCACGCGAGCGCACCCCTGGCCGTACGGATGCGGCCGCAGACCGTCGACGAGATCGTGGGCCAGCAGCACCTGCTCGGGCCCGGCTCGCCGCTGCGGCGCCTGGCGGCCGGGCAGCCCATGTCCGTGTTCCTCTGGGGCCCACCGGGGGTCGGCAAGACCACGATCGCCAGCGTGGTGTCGCGCACCTCCGGCGCGAAGTTCGTCGAGATCAGCGCGGTCACCGCCGGCGTGAAGGACGTCCGGGCCGTGATCGACCAGGCCCGCCACGACCTGGCCCGCGGCCGCTCCACGGTGCTGTTCGTCGACGAGGTGCACCGCTTCAGCAAGGCCCAGCAGGACGTGCTGCTGCCCGCCGTCGAGAACCGCCTCGTCACCCTCGTCGCGGCCACCACCGAGAACCCCAGCTTCTCGGTGATCGCGCCGCTGCTGTCGCGCTCCCTCCTGCTCACCCTGAACCCCCTCACAGACGCTGACCTGTCCCGGCTGCTGGACCGGGCGCTGGCCAGCGAGCGCGGTCTGAACGGCGCGTACGCGCTGGACGACGACGCCCGGGCCGCGATCCTGCGCCTGGCCGGGGGAGACGCCCGGCGGGTGCTCACCTACCTGGAGGAGTCGGCCGCCGGCGCGGCCGCCCTGGAGCGGCCGACGATCCAGCTCGACGACGTGGAACGGGCCGTCGACAAGGCCACGGTGCGTTACGACCCCGACGGTGACCAGCACTACGACGTCATCAGCGCCTTCATCAAGAGCATCCGGGGAAGCGACGTCCAGGCGGCGCTCCACTACCTGGCCCGGATGCTGGAGGCGGGGGAGGACCCGCGCTTCGTCGCCCGGCGCCTCATCATCGTGGCCTCGGAGGACATCGGCATGGCGGGCCCCTCGGTGCTGCAGACCTGCGTCGCTGCCGCCCAGGCCGTGCAGCTGATCGGCATGCCCGAGGCCCGGCTCACCCTGGCGCACGCGACGATCGCCGCCGCCACGGCGCCGAAGTCGAACGCGGTCATCAAGGCCATCGACACCGCGATGTCCGACGTGCGTCAGGGCCGCATCGGCCTGGTACCGTCCCATCTGCGCGACGCCCACTACTCCGGGGCGGAGAAGCTGGGGCACGGCAAGGGCTACCTCTACGCCCACGACCAGCCGCACGGGGTCGCGCGCCAGCAGTACCTGCCCGACGAGCTGGTGGCGGCCCGGTACTACGAGCCGACCGACCACGGCAACGAGGCGCAGATCGCCGAGCGACTCCAGGTCATCGAGCAGCTCCTGGGGCGCGACCGCACCTGATCCCGGGGCCGGTGGGCGAAGCGTCATGGCCGAGCCGGTCAGGGACGCGGAGCGGACCACCACGCCAGAGGGCCACCGACACCACGGGCCGCTGAACGGCTCGCCCGCCGTGCCTCGAGGTCACCGTCGCCAGGCTGCAGCGGTCATCGCGAACGCGGAGGTTGGGGGGCGACCCCTCCTCGGGGCGAGCTCTTGCCGCCAGGTCCCGTCGGACCCGACCGAGCAGATCGAACCGTCTGTGAAGCTCGAAGGTCTGCGGGCAGGCCGCGCACCAGGTTCGCCCAGGCGTCGCGGAAGGTTGCCCGCGCGCGACGACCGACCTAGTCCTGCGGCCGGAGCGCCGGTGACAGCAACGAGTCGTCCTGGTGCGCCAGGCAGAACAGATGCGCCAGCACGAGAGCTCGGCCACCAGGGCCGGGACCGTCTCGCCCGGGCTGGATCCCGCCCGCTCCGCAGCGGTCAGCAGCCCCAGGTGCCCCTCGGCGATCGTCGGCAGGTCCCACACCGTCGCCGCGATCGAGGCGGGGTCCTCGATGCCGTTCAGGCTCAGGGAGTGCGTCTCGGCCGTCAGCGCCCCGGGCAGCCGCGGCACCTCCGGCAGCTCGGCCAACAGGTACGGCTACCAAGGATGTGCCCAGACGTACAGGCCCGGGTTGAGCGGGCCGGCGCCCAGCCGGACCAAGGTGCGACGCACCCGGTCTCGCAGCGCTTGTTGTGACTCCGGGACAGTGAGCCCGAGCAGCCGCCACCGCCCGTCCCACTCCGCCTCACCGGCGTCCTGGGCGTAGGCGAACCGGATGAAGTCCGCATCGTGCCGTTCTTCGTCGTCGGCCTGCGCGGTGCGCCGCAGCACCCCGGCTCCGCCGCGCCCCACCTCGACGAACGCCCCCGCGGCCACCAGTCGGAGAAGCCTGCTCCTGGGGCTCGACTCCCACGCCCAGCAGTGGCGGCGGGTGCTTGCCGGGGGCTCGGGGTGGGGCTGCCTCTGCAGGCCGTCTCCGGTGGCTGGCGCTCGGGCCCGGGGCAGATGAGGACCATCGGTGTCTGGGGCTGGTGCTGAAGTTCCTGACGGCAGCGGTGATGTCCGCTGGGCTGGTGGCGACAGCCGTTCTGCAGCCGCGGCTCAGCTGGGTGCGATGGGTCGAGTCGGACGGTCGTATGAGCCTGTTGGTCTATCTCGCCGAGTCGCTGGTTCTCGCCACGCTGGGCCTCGGGTGGGGGTTCGGCCTTCTCGGGCTGGGGGCCGCGGCGAGCCTGCTGGCCGCCGTCCTCACCTGGCTCGGGCTGCTCGTGCTCTCCCACGTGTGGCACCGGGCCGGGCTCGGCCACGGGCCAACCCGAACGAGTCCTGCGGGCCATCACCTATGCCGGGCTCGGCGAGCGTGACTGACCACGGCAGGGAGTGGGTCAGCACGATGCGCGGCGCGCTGTGGTGATCCTGGGCCGCATCCAGGGGGGCGATCGTCAGGCCGCTGAGGTGAGGCCGACCTAGCAAGGGTTTGGCGCGGATGGAAGCGAAATTTCGCTTCCGTCCCGACTGAACATGTGTTCAATCGGCTCCGGCCGCGGCCACATCACGGCTACCGAGGAGTCCTCGGCGCGGCGGCACCTGCCGCCGTGGGCCTCAGGCCCCGGCGGTCCGCACGAGCGCGTACGCGAACGGTGCCAGCGTCACCGAGGTGACCTGCTCGCCGGTCAGCACGTTCTCGCCCGCCACCGCCACCTCCACCGTGTCGGTCGCCGAGTGGTTGATGAGGGTGACCACCTCGCCGCGGCGGGCGGCCTCCACCAGCGGGTCGTCGCTTTCGATCACGGGCGCCACCCCGGCCTCGGCCGTGACCCAGCGCACCAGGGCGTCGTGGCCGTCGGCGTCGGGCACCGAGCACACATGGACGATCGTCCCCTCGCCGTGCTGGGCCCGGGTGAGCGCCGGGTAGCCGGCCGCGATGCCCTCGGTGAAGGTGCCCAGCACCTCGGCCCCGGTGACCTCCAGCTCGTCGATCACGGTGGTGCCGGTGAGGTCGCCGGCGGGGGAGGAGAAGCGTGCGGTCTGCTCGCCCGGCCCCCCCGAGCCCACAGGCATCAGCCCGTGCACCTCCCGCTGGCGGTAGCCGGATGCCGCCCCGAGCAGCGTCCCGTACCCGCCGATGCGCACGGCGTCGAGCTCGTCGACGATGTCGGAGAAGGCGCCGGTGACCAGCGTCCCGCCCCGCTCCGCGAAGCCCAGCAGGTTGGCCGCGCCGGCCTCGGTGAGCAGGTAGAGGCTAGGGGCGATGACGAGGTCGTACGCACCGAGGTCTGACGTGGTCTGCACCATGTCCACCTGGTGGTGCTGCGCGTGCAGGGCCCCGTACCAGCCGAGGCAGAGCTCGACGTAGCTCAGGGCCGCCGTGGGCAGACCCTGGGTCTGCAGCGCCCACAGGCCGTCGTACTCGAAGACCATGGCGATCCGGGCGTCGTGCGACTCGCCCAGCTCGGGCAGCGCGGCCAGGTCGCGCCCGAGCGCGCAGACCTCCTCGAACGTGCGCGTCCCGGTCCCGCCGTGGGGGAGCATCGCCGAGTGGTACTTCTCGAAGTTGTGCCGCGCCTGGCGCCACTGGAAGAAACAGATCCCGTCGGCGCCGCGGCCGACCGCCTGCATCGACCACGCAGCCATCTGGCCGGGTCGCTTCGACGCGTTGTGCTCGCGCCAGTTGACCGCGCTCGGTGCCTGCTCCATCAGGAGCCAGGGCTTGCCGCCGCCCAGGGAGCGCATCAGGTCTCGGGTGAGAGCGGCCGAACGGAAGGACTGCGGGTCGTGGGGGTCGGGGTAGCAGTCGTCCCAGACCAGGTCCACCTCCTGCGCCCAGCGCCAGTAGTCGACCGGCGAGCTGCCGCCCATGAAGTTGGTGGAGATCGGCTGCCGGCAGCCGGCCCGGCGCAGCACGTCGCGCTCCATCGTGTACAGCCCGAGCAGCTGGTCGGAGAAGAACCGCTTGGCGTCCAGCACGGCCGAGGTGTTGGGCACGCTCGGGGTGGCATTCGGGATCACGACCTGCTCGAAGGCGGTGTAGAGCTGACCCCAGAACGGCGTCCCCCAGGCCCGGTTGAGGCCTTCGATGTCGCCGTAGCGGTCCTCCAGCCAGACCCGGAACTCTGCCTGGGCCTGCGGGGAGAAGTCCTCCTTGACGTGGCAGCCGTACTCGTTGTTGACGTGCCACATCACCACTGCGGGGTGGTCCTTGTAGCGCTCGCCGAGGGCGCGCACCAGGTCGGAGGCCAACCGCTTGTACGACGGCGAGCACGGCGAGAAGTGCTGACGGCTGCCCTGCTCCAGCGGTCGAAGGTAACGGTCCACCGGCAAGATGTCGGGGTAGGCCTGCACGGCCCACGCCGGTGGTGACGCGGTAGCGGTGGCGAGGTTGACCGCGATGCCGCCCTCGTGCAGCAGGCCCAGCACCTCGTCGAGCCATGTGAAGTCGTGCTCGCCCTCGGCGGGCTGCAACCTGGCCCAGGCGAAGATGCCCAGCGAGACGTAGGTGACCCCGGCCTCCCGCATCAGCCGTACGTCCTCGCGCCAGACCTCAGGGCTCCACTGCTCGGGGTTGTAGTCGCCGCCGTAGTACATCGGACTCCTCGTCTCCTCCGGGTCCCCCCACCGTAATGTGGTTGGTGTCCGGCTCGGTGGCAGCGCACTAGGCTGACCCCGATCTTCGACTCCGACATCTAGGACGGTCATGGACGTGACTCTCGGCGGCATCGCCGGCCTCATCGCCGCCTTGGCGCTTCTCCTGCTGGTGGGCGTCATCGCCGTGCCGATCATCAAGTTCGGCAAGACGATCGACGAGGCCACCCGAGCGGTGAGGGACCTCGCTGACGGCACCACACCGCTGCTGCAGGAGGCCAAGGGCACGGTCACCGGCATCAACACCGAGCTGGTGAAGCTGGGCACCGTGACCGAGGACGTGGCCAAGGTCTCCGGGCACGCCAGCAACGTGGCCAACGACGCCTCGCAACTCTCCAACCTGGTCGCCTCCACGATCGCCGGCCCGCTGGTGAAGATCTCGGCGTTCTCGTACGGCGTCCGCCGGGCCGTCGCCTCGGCGAGAGGGAAGAAGTAGCCGTGAAGCGTGTGATCTGGTTCACCGTGGGTGCGGCCGTCGCCGTCGTGGTCGTCATCAAAGGCCAGGAGCTGCTGCGCAAGGCCACTCCCGCGGGCATGCAGGAGCAGGCCGCCGCCAAGGCCAACGACGTCGCGGGGCAGGCGCGCTCCTTCTTCGGCACCCTCACGAGTGCCATGAGCGAGCGGGAGACCGAGCTGCGCGAGTCGCTGGGGCTCACCGAAGGGGCGGCCGCCGAGGCTGATGCGCGGCTGACCGCCGCCCACTCCCAGGCACGTCGCGCTGCGACCGCCTGAGCCCCACCACCCGTACGCCACCTGAGGACCCACCATGAAGACTGCCGACATCCGGCGTCGTTATCTCGACTTCTTCGTCCGTCACGGCCACGCCGAGGTGCCCAGCGCGTCCCTGGTGCACAACGACCCCAACCTGCTGTTCGTGGTGGCCGGGATGGTGCCGATGGTGCCCTACTTCATCGGGCAGGAGCCCGTGCCGTGGCGCCGGGCCGTGAGCTGCCAGAAGTGCATCCGGACGCTCGACATCGACGAGGTCGGCAAGACGACCCGCCACGGCACGTTCTTCCAGATGCTCGGCAACTTCTCCTTCGGCGACTACTTCAAGGCCGAGGTGATCCCGTGGACCTGGGAGTTCCTCACCGGCCCGGTCTCCGAGGGCAACCTGGGCTTCGAGGCCGACCGGATCTCGGTGTCGGTGCTCGGCCCCGGGTTCCACCCCGCCTACCCCAACGGTGACGAGGAGGCCCGCGACGTGTGGCGCTCCATCGGCCTGCCTGACGACCGGATCCACGAGCGCGACCTCACCGAGAACTACTGGCACATGGGCGTGCCCGGCCCCGGCGGCCCCGACTCCGAGGTGTTCTACGACCGCGGCCCCGACTTCGGCCCGGGCGGCGGCCCCGACGCGAATCCCGAGCGCTACCTGGAGATCTGGAACAACGTGTTCCAGCAGGAGCGCCTCTCGGCCGTGCGGAGCAAGGACGACTTCGACGTCGCCGGCCCGCTGCCGACCAAGAACATCGACACCGGCGCCGGTCTGGAGCGCATGGCGACGCTGCTGCAGGGCAAGGACAACCTGTACGAGATCGACGAGGTGTTCCCCGTCGTGCAGCGCGCCGCCGAGCTGACCGGCTCGCCGTACGGCGCCGACGAGACCGCCGACGTGCGGCTGCGCGTGATCGGCGACCATGTGCGGTCGTCGCTGATGCTGATGTCCGACGGGGTGTCGCCCGGCAACGAGGCGCGTGGGTACGTGCTGCGCCGCCTGCTGCGCCGCTCGCTGCGCTCGCTGCGGCTGCTGGGGTACGAGAAGCCGGCGATCGTCGAGCTGCTCGACGTGTCGCGGCAGCAGATGAACGCCTCCTACCCGGAGATCGACTCGCAGTGGGAGCGCATCGCGCAGACCGCGGAGCGGGAGGAGGCCGCCTTCAGGCGTACGGTCGCCGAGGGCACCCGGATCTTCGACGTCGCCGTCTCCGACGCGCGCAGCCAGAGCAGCGCGACCCTCTCCGGCGAGCGGGCGTTCCAGCTCCACGACACGTACGGGTTCCCGATCGACCTCACCCTCGAGATGGCGGCCGAGCAGGGGCTGCAGGTCGACCAGGACCGGTTCCGCGCCCTGATGAAGGAGCAGAAGGACCGGGCCAAGGCCGACGCCCGCGCCAAGAAGGGCGGGGCGGCGAGCACGGAGGCGTACACGCAGCTGCGGCAGGCGGGAGAGACCCGCTTCGTCGGCTACTCCGAGCTGGCCGCCGAGTCGCGCGTGCTGGGCATCCTCGCCGACGGGCAGCCGGTCGACTCCGCGCAGCAGGGCGACACGGTCGAGGTGGTGCTGGCCGAGACCCCGTTCTACGCGGAGTCGGGCGGCCAGGACGCCGACACCGGCCAGCTGTTCGGCACCGGCCTGGCGATGGACGTCGTCGACGTGCAGAAGCCGGTCCCTGGCCTGTTCGTGCACAAGGTGACGCTCACCGACGGCCAGCTGGTGACCGGCGACACCGTCACCGCCCAGGTGGACGCCCAGAACCGCATGGGCGCCTGCCAGGCGCACACCGCCACCCACGTGGTGCACGCCGTGCTGCGGCAGCTGCTCGGCCCGACCGCGACGCAGGCCGGCTCGTACAACAAGCCGGGCTATCTGCGCTTCGACTTCTCCTCCGGCGCCGCTCTGGGCGACCTCAAGGACGAGCTGGAGGGTCTCTCCAACGACGCCATCCGGGCCGACCTGCAGGTCACCGCCCAGGAGATGGGTCTCGACGACGCCAAGGCGCTGGGCGCGATGGCGATGTTCGGCGAGAAGTACGGGTCGGTGGTGCGGATGGTCGAGATGGGCGGCCCCTGGTCGCGCGAGCTCTGCGGCGGCACTCACGTCGAGCGCTCCAGCCAGATCGGGCTGCTCTCGCTGATCGGCGAGCAGTCGGTCGGTGCCGGGGTGCGGCGGGTCGAGGCGTACGTCTCGGCCGACGCCTTCAGCCACCTGGCCCGCGAGCGCGCCCTGGTGTCGGGCCTGACCGACCTGCTGAAGGTGCAGCCCGACCAGCTCGTGGAGCGGGTGGAGCGCATGATGGTGCAGCTCAAGGCCGCCGAGAAGGCGATCACCGACCTCAACGCCGCCAAGGCGCTCGCCCAAGCCGGCTCGCTGGCCCAGGGCGCCCATGACGTTGCCGGCATCAAGGTGGTGGCGCAGCGCGTCGAGGTGGGAGGCAACGACCTGCGCACGCTCGCGCTCGACCTGCGCGGCCGCCTCGGCACCGACGCGGTGGTGTGCCTCGTCGGCGGCACCGCCGACAAGCCGCAGGTCGTGGTCGCCACCAGCGACGGCGCGCGGGCCCGGGGGGTCCGGGCGGGCGAGCTGGTCGGAGTGGCGGCACCGGAGATCGGCGGCCGTGGCGGTGGCAAGGACGACTTCGCGCAGGGCGGCGGCACCGACGCCTCCGGGGCCGAGGCGGCCCTGAGGCGCGTGGTCGAGGCCGTCGGCGAGAGGGCGCAGGCCTGACCGGCGAGGAGGCGGTTCCCCGGGGCGTCCGCCTCGGGGTCGACCTCGGCAAGGCACGCATCGGTGTCGCCGCGACCGACCGGGACGGCATGCTCGCGTTCCCCGTCGAGACGATCCCCGCCGCCGACGATCCCTGGGCGCGGATCGTCGCCCTGGCCGAGGAGTACGGCGCCGTGGCCGTCGTGGTCGGCCTGCCCCGCACCCTGGCCGGAGAGGAGGGCCTGGCGGCCGGCGACATCCGGGCCAGGGCGGCCGCGCTGGCGGCCGCGGTGGCACCGGTGCCGGTGGGTCTCGTCGACGAGCGGATGACCACCGCGGTGGCCACGAAGCGGCTGCGATCGGCGGGTCGCACGGCGCGTACGCAGCGCGTGGTGGTGGACCAGGTGGCCGCGACGGTTATCTTGGAGGGCGTCCTCGAGGCAGACCGCCGCGGTGGCAGCACGTGGCAGCGGGTGGTCCCGCTCGCCGAGGAGGAGACGATGTGAGCGACATGATGGACGACGACGGTCAGGTCGACCGCACCGAGGTGGCCCGGCGGGTCCGCAGCGGCATCGCCGTGGTGATCGCGTTCGCGGTGCTGATCGGCGGCGGGATGTTCGTCTTCGGCAAGATCTCCGAGAAGTACCACGAGTGGCGCACGGCCGATGACTACGCGGGGGAGGGCGCGGCCGAGGTGCAGGTCGTGCTCCCGCCCGGGTCCAGCGGCGGCAAGATCGGGGCGATCCTGGCAGACAACGACGTCGTGAAGTCGTCGAAGGCGTTCGAGTCCGCGTTCCGCAAGGAGCCGAGGTCCTCCACGATCCAGGCCGGTGTGTACAAGATGCGCACGCAGATCCCGGCCGCCAAGGCCGTGGAGATGCTGCTCGACCCCGCCAACCGGGTCATCAAGAAGGTCACCATCCCCGAGGGGCTGCGCTACACGCAGGTGGCGCCGGTGCTGTCGAAGGCGACAGGCCTGCCGGAGAAGGACTTCATGGACCAGCTCAACAAGCCGACCGGCATCGGGCTGCCCGCCATCGCGAACAACTACGCCGAGGGGTTCCTGTTCCCGGCGACGTACGAGGTCTCGCCCAACGTCGACGCGCCCACGATGCTGAAGACCATGACGACGCAGTACGGCGTGGTGTCGAAGGACATGGACATCGCCAACAAGGCCAAGGCGCTGGGCCGCAGCGAGTACGACGTGCTGCGCGTCGCCAGCATCGTCGAGGCGGAGGTGAAGCGCGACGAGGACCGGCCGAAGGTCGCCCGCGCCATCTACAACCGTCTCGACGCGGGCATGCCGCTGCAGGTGGACACGGCCGTGAACTACGGGCTGAACCGTACCGGCTACGCCAACCTGCGCGACGGGGACACCAAGATCGACACCCCCTACAACCTCTACCTCCACAAGGGCCTGCCCCCGAGCCCGATCAACAACCCGGGCCGCAAGTCGATCGAGGCCGCGCTGAACCCGGCGCAGGGCCCGTGGAAGTTCTGGGTCGCGGTCAACCTCGACACGGGTGAGACGAAGTTCGGCACCACGGCGGCCGAGCACGAGGCCAACGTGAAGGAGTACCAGACCTGGTGCAAGGCGAACCCCGGCAAGTGCACCTCGTCGTAGCCCGCCTGTCCTGACCGCGCCTCTTCGCGGCGGTTTCCCGTCCGACGCAGCCACCAGGGGCATCTGACCGTACCCCGGGCGCGTCGCCGGTGGGCGCGGGCGGGGTGAGAGACTGCTCCCCATGCTCAGGTACCTCACCGCCGGGGAGTCGCACGGGCCCGCGCTCGTGGCGACGATCGACGGCCTTCCCGCCCACGTGTCCGTGACCACCGAGGACATCCGGGCGCAGCTCGCCCGTCGCCGGCTGGGAGTCGGGCGTGGGGCACGCATGAAGTTCGAGCAGGACGAGGTGACGATCCTCGGCGGCATCCGGCACGGGCAGACGCTGGGGTCCCCGGTGGCGGTCCAGGTGGGCAACACCGAGTGGCCGAAGTGGCAGCAGGTGATGGCGGCCGACCCGGTCGACCCGGAGGTCCTGGAGGGGCTGGCCCGCAACGCCGCGCTGACCCGGCCCCGGCCGGGCCACGCCGACCTGGCGGGGATGCAGAAGTACGACTGGGACGAGGCCCGGCCGATCCTGGAGCGCGCCTCCGCGCGCGAGACCGCGGCCCGGGTGGCGCTGGGCACGCTCGCCATGAAGTTCCTGGAGCAGGCCTGCGGCATCACGGTGCTGAGCCACGTGGTACGGCTCGGTGGTGCCGTGGCCCCGGCCGGCCTGTACCCGACCATCGCCGACCTGCCGGCCATCGACGCGGACGAGGCGCGCTGCTTCGACCGCTCCGCCTCGGAGGCCATGCAGGCCGAGGTGGCCTCCGCCCAGAAGGAGGGCGACACCCTCGGCGGCGTGGTCGAGGTGCTCGCCTGGGGGCTCCCTCCGGGCCTGGGGTCGCACGCGATGGGCGACCGGCGGCTCGACGCCCGTCTGGCCGGGGCGCTGATGGGCATCCAGGCCATCAAGGGTGTGGAGGTGGGCGACGGCTTCGAGCTGGCCGCCCGGCGCGGGTCGCTGGCGCACGACGAGATCGTGCCTGGGCCTGACGGCATCGAGCGGGTCACCCAGCACGCCGGCGGCACCGAGGGCGGCATGAGCACCGGCGAGCTGCTGCGGGTGCGGGCCGCGATGAAACCGATCGCCACCGTGCCGCGGGCGCTGCGCACCATCGACGTCACCACGGGCGAGGAGGCCTCCGCCCACCACCAGCGCTCCGACGTGTGCGCGGTGCCGGCTGCTGGCGTGGTCGCCGAGGCCATGGTGGCCCTGGTGCTTGCCGAGGCCGTGCTGGAGAAGTTCGGGGGCGACACCGTCGAGGAGGTCCGTCAGGCCCACCAGCGCTACCTCGCCCGCCTCGACGAGCGCGGCCTGCGGATCGGCGGCTGATGGCCGACGTCGTCATCATCGGCATGCCCGCCTCGGGCAAGTCGACGGTCGGCCGGGAGGTCGCCGCCCGGCTGGGGGTGCCGTTCCACGACTCCGACACGCTCGTCGAGGAGCGTACGGGCCGGCTGGTCCGGGAGATCTTCGCCGACCAGGGCGAGGTGGTGTTCCGGGCGCTGGAGGAGGAGGCCATCGCGTACGCCCTGATGGAGCCGGGGGTGCTGTCGCTGGGCGGGGGAGCGGTGTTGTCGGCGGCCACGCGGGCGGCGCTGGCCGGCGTACCGGTGGTGTGGCTGGAGGTCAGCGTCGCCAACGCCACCCGGCGGGCCGGGATGAACCAGCTGCGGCCGCTGCTGCTGGGGGATGTACGGGCCCGGATGGAGACCCTCATGGCCGAGCGACGCCCCTTGTACGAGGAGGTGGCCACCCACCGAGTCAGCACCAACCGACGGTCCGCCGCTGAGGTCGCCGACCGCGTCGTGGCCCTGCTGCGGGGCCAGGAGTCGGCGGCCGCGGACCCCGAGGACGAGGAGACCCCGTGAGCACGATCCACGTCGCCACCGCCCAGCCATACGACGTGCACGTCGAGCGCGGCTGCCTGCAGCGTCTGCCCGGGCTGGTGGGGGGCCGCCGGGCCGCGCTGGTACATCCGGCGGCGCTCCGGGAACGTGCCGCCGCGGTTGCTGCCGGGCTCGGTGACGCGGCCGTGCTGGTAGAGGTTCCCGACGGCGAGGCGGCGAAGACGCCCACGGTGCTCGCGGCGTGCTGGGACCGACTGGCCGACGCCCGGTTCACGCGCAGCGACGTGGTGGTCGGTCTGGGTGGGGGATCCACTACCGACCTCGCCGGCTTCGTGGCGGCGTCGATGCTGCGTGGCCTGACGTACGTGTCCGTCCCCACCACCGTGCTGGCGATGGTCGACGCGGCCGTGGGAGGCAAGACCGGGATCAACCTGGCCGCTGGCAAGAACCTGGTGGGGGCGTTCTACGAACCGGTCGAGGTGCTGTGCGACCTCGACCTGCTCACCGGGCTGCCGGCCGCGGAGGTCGCCTCCGGGCTGGCCGAGGTGATCAAGGCGGGGTTCATCGCCGACGAGCGGATCACGTGGCTGGTGGCCGAGGACCCCGCGGACTCGGTCGACGTCAGCTCCGCGCGTCTCGCCGAGCTCATCGGCCTGGGCATCGCCATGAAGGCCCAGGTGGTGAGCGCCGACCTGACCGAGCGCACCGGGTCGGGTGAGGACATCGGGCGGGAGTCGCTCAACTACGGCCACACGCTGGGTCACGCGATCGAGAAGCACGAGCAGTTCCGGATGCGGCACGGCGAGGCCGTGTCCCTGGGCATGGTGTTCGCCGCGGAGCTGGCGCGCCGGCTCGGTCTGCTGACCCAGGCGGACGTCGACCTGCACCGTGAGCAGCTCCGTTCCGTCGGGCTGCCGGTGACCTATCAGGCGGCCCCGTTCGAGGCGCTCCGGGCCACCATGGCCGTCGACAAGAAGGCGCGCGGAGCCACGTTGCGGTTCGTGCTGCTCGACGGGCTCCGACGACCGGTGATCGTCGAGGGACCGGCCGAGGAGCTGCTCCAGGAGTCGTACGAGGCCCTGGGCGGCTGACCACGGCCGCCGGTGCCCCACCGGTGTTCCCGCATCCGGCGCCACGGCGCACGGCTCGATGTTCTGAGGCCCCGCTCCCTGCCGCTGTGTGAGAGGTTTCACATTCCTCATGAAGGCCGCGTCCGTGGTGGCCCGCTCCTTACCGTGAGCGCGTCAGCACGAGACCCGCAGCCGCACGATCCCACTCACCGCGAGTGGCGGCTCCCCCTGGGAGAGAAATGACATGCCTCAGCGTTGTCGCGCGCTTGTGCGCACCCAGATCCTGGTGCCCGCGCTAAGCCTCAGCCTGGTCGCCGGTGTCGCGAGCAGCGCGACCTCCGCCGATGTCGGCACGACGAGGCTCGACCGAGCCGCGGCAGCCGCCGCGCCCGTCGCCGGTGCCACCGCTGGGGGAGCGGCAGTCTCGCCACTCGCCCAGGTGCTGCCCGACGGGGCGGTGACCGAGGCGCCGGCTGCAGCGGCGTCGCCGGGCGGGACCACCGCCGCGACCACGTCGACGTCGTCTCCGGTCACCATCGTGACGGCCGCCGCCTCGTCCGGGCCGGCTGCCACGACGGCGGCCTCGACCGCTGCCACCCAGGCCGCGGCCGGAGATCGGAAGAGCGTCGTGTAGGGAAAGAGTGTAGATCTC
>CAKZHP010000123.1 GCA_936924635.1 uncultured Propionibacteriaceae bacterium | reverse complement strand
CGTGCACCTCACCGGGGCGCGGCGGGCGCGTGGTGACCGACGTCGACACCCAGATCTCCGGGTGCTCACGGAGGAGGGCGGCGACGACCGTGCCCTTGCCGACCCCGGAGGGCCCGGAGAGAACGGTGACGCTGGCCGTCACGAAAACTCGGCCTTGAGCCCCGCTACCTGGTGGCGCCCGAGCCCACGGATGCGGCGGTTGGCGGCGATGTCGAGACGCACCATCACCTCAGCAGCTCGCTTCTCCCCCACGCGAGGGACGCACTTCAGCAGGTCGAGCACCTTCACGTGGGCGAGCACGTCGTCGGTCGCGGCCTTGTCGAGCGCGGCTCCCAGTGTCAGCTCCCTCTGGCGTACCTGTTCCTTGAGGTCGGCGCGGGAACGGCGCGCGGACGCGGCCGCCTCACGCGCAGCGTGCAGCTGCTCGGCCGAAAGCTGGGGTATCGCCACAACGTCTCCGATCCATGCCACGGCGCCGAGACGCCGCTCCGAGGCGAACCCTACCGAGGGCAAGGCCAGCCGGAAAGTCCCTGCAGGTGAAGCCCAACCTTCACCCTTTCGGGGAAACAGTAGCCAATCTCGGGCCGACGGCAAGCTCACCCGAGGAGGCGCATGACAGCGTTACGGAGCGCGGTCGGGTCAGGCCCTGCCAGCAGCACCTGGCGGCTGGCCGACGGCAGTACCAGACCGGTGGCAGGGCCGAAGGTCCCGGCCAGCCCCGCCATGGTGGCGCCCTGCGCGCCGATGCCGGGAGCGAGGATCGAGCCGTTGAACCCGGAGAGGTCGCAGCCCGGGTCGGCGTGGGTCGCCCCGACCACCAGACCCACCGCGCCCTGACCGGTGGTCTCGTTGAGCCGGCGCGCGTCGTCGACGATCCCCTGCGCCACGCTGCGACCGTCGCCACGGGTGGCGTGCTGCACCTCGCCGCCCTCGGGATTGCTGGTGCGAGCCAGCACGTACACGCCACGTCCGGTCGCGTGCGCGGTCTCGAAGGCCGGGCTCAGCGACCCGAACCCCAGGTACGGCGACACGGTCACGGCGTCTCCGGCGAGGGGGGACGCGTCGTCGAGGTACGCCCTGGCGTAGGCCGCCATGGTCGAGCCGATGTCGCCCCGCTTCGCGTCCACGATCACCAGCGCCCCGGCCGCCTGACCCGCCGCGATGGTCCGCTCCAGCACCGCGACGCCCGCCGATCCGTACGCCTCGAAGAACGCCGACTGCGGCTTCAGCACCGCGACCTGGTCGCCGATGGCCTCGACCATGCCGCGGGCGACCGCCTCTAGCCCCCGCACGTCGTCGGGCTGCCCCCAGGCATCCAGCACAGAGCGGTGCGGGTCGATGCCCACGCACAACGCGCCGCGCTCGGCAACCCGGGCGGCGAGCCGCTCCCCGTACCCCGTCACGCCGGCCTCCTCAGGTCGTTGATCCCGCTCACCAGGGCGCTCCCCTCGTAGATGAAACCCGTGTAGACCTGCACCAGCGCGGCGCCCGCGTCGAGCATCCGGGCGGCGTCGGCGGGGGTCATGATGCCGCCCACGCCCATCACGGGCAGCTCGCTCGACCGGCAGATGCGCGTGACCACCTCCAGGGCCCGTCGGCGCAGCGGCTCGCCGGACAGCCCCCCGGCCTCGGCCGCCACCACCTTGTCGCCGGCCGCCAGCCCGTCGCGCTCGAGCGTGGTGTTGGTGGCGATCAGGCCCCGGCCCCCGGCGTCGGTCACCACGCCGACCACCTCGTCGAGCTGGGCGTCGCTGAGGTCGGGGGCCAGCTTCACGAAGACCGGTAGGGGGCCCAGCGGGTGCGCCTGCGCCGCGGCCTCCGCCACCAGCGCGCGGACCAGGTCACTGAGTGCGCCGGCGTCCTGGAGCGTGCGCAGCCCCGGGGTGTTCGGGCTGGACACGTTGACGGCCACGTAGTCGGCGTACGGAGCGAGAAGGCGGAAGCCCGCCAGGTAGTCGCCGACCGCGTCCTCGACCGGGACCACCTTCGACTTGCCCAGCGAGATGCCCAGGGGGATGCCGAAGGTCGCCTCACCGCGACGGACGCCGCTCGCGGCGAGGTGGCCGGCCAACGCCTGCGCGCCCCGGTTGTTGAAGCCCATCCGGTTCACGATCGCCCGCGACGCCGGGAGGCGGAACAGGCGCGGGCGGTCGTTGCCCGGCTGCGGCAGCGCCGTCACGGTGCCGAGCTCGGCGAACCCGAACCCCATCGCCGCCCACGCCGGGCCACACAGGCCGTTCTTGTCCAGTCCCGCCGCGACGCCCACGCGGCCCGGGAAGCGGATGCCTGCGACGGTGACCGGGTGCTGCGGCCGCCCCGACACCCAGCGCAGCGCCGCGAGCTGGGCGGGCGACCGGCTGGCCCTGGCGAGCCGCTCGACCATCTCCTCGTGGACCGCCTCCGGCTCTCCCCCGTGCCTCGAGAACAGCAGGGGCCGCAGCACGGACCCGTACCCCTCCCTCAGCAGGGCCGTGCGCAGCGTGACCCGGTGCCGGCTCACAGAGCGCCCAGCGTCACAAGGTCTCCAGGGCGGCCGAGACCTCCTCGGCCCAGGCCTGCAGCGACCGGACGCCGATCTCGCCGCCGCGGGCCGCCTCGATCCCCTGCACCGCGGCACCGAGGCCCTGCACGGTCGTGATGTAGGGGATGTCGCGCAGGATCGCGGCCGTACGGATCTCGTACCCGTCGCGCCGCGGCGACCCGGTCGCCGAACGGCCCTGCGGGGTGTTGAAGACGAAGTCCACCTCGCCGGCATGGATCATGTCGATGATCGTGGGCTCCCCGTCGGCGCCCTCGTGGGCCTTGCGCACCGGCACCACGTCGACGCCGTGACGGGCCAGCACGGCCGCCGTACCCGCCGTGGCGAGGACCTGGAAGCCCAGGTCCTGCAGCCGCTTGATGGGGAACACGGCGTGGCGCTTGTCGGCGTTGCTCACCGAGACGAAGACGCGGCCCTTGCTCGGCAGCGACCCGTACGCGCCGGTCTGGGACTTGGCGAACGCCACCCCGAAGGTGGTGTCGAAGCCCATCACCTCGCCGGTGGAGCGCATCTCGGGGCCGAGCACCGTGTCGACGGACTCGCCCTCGGCGGTGCGGAACCGGTTGAACGGCATCACGGCCTCCTTGACCGCGATCGGCGACTGCATCCAGGTGGCGCCGCCGTCGTGGCGGGCGCGCAGCACACCCCGCTCGCGCAGCTCGGCGACCGACACGCCCATCATCACCAGGGCCGCGGCCTTGGCCAGCTGGGTGTCGGTGGCCTTCGAGACGAACGGCACCGTACGCGAGGCGCGTGGGTTGGCCTCCAGCACGTACACGGTCTCCCCCGCCAGCGCGTACTGGATGTTGATGAGCCCCCGCACCCCGACGCCGTCGGCGATCAGGCGCGTAGCCTCGCGGATCTGGTCGACGATCTCGGTGCCCAGCGTGATCGGCGGCAGGGAGCACGCGGAGTCGCCGGAGTGCACCCCGGCCTCCTCGATGTGCTCCATGATCCCGCCCAGGTAGAGGTCGGTGCCGTCGTACAGGGCGTCGACGTCGATCTCGACCGCGTCGGCCAGGAACTTGTCGACCATCACCGGGTTCTCCGGCGAGGCGTGCGTGACCCGGGTGACGTAGTCGTCGAGCGTGGCGTCGTCGGAGACGATCTCCATGCCCCGGCCGCCCAGCACGTACGAGGGCCGGACCAGCACCGGGTAGCCGATCTCGCCGGCGATCCGCAGCGCGTCCTCGCGCGACTCGGCCATCCCGTACCGCGGCGCCATCAGCCCGGCCCGGCGCAGCACCTCGCCGAACTCGCCTCGCTCCTCGGCCAGGTGGATCGCCTCGGGCGAGGTGCCGACGATGGGCAGCCCGGCGTCCTTGAGCGCCTGCGCGAGCCGCAGCGGGGTCTGGCCACCGAGCGACACCACCACCCCGGCGACCGGTCCGGCAGCGAGCTCCGCGTCGTACACCTCCAGCACGTCCTCGAGCGTCAGGGGCTCGAAGTACAGGCGGTCGGAGGTGTCGTAGTCGGTGGACACCGTCTCCGGGTTGCAGTTGACCATCACGGTCTCGTACCCCGCCGCCGACAGCGCCATCGCCGCGTGCACGCAGGAGTAGTCGAACTCGATGCCCTGCCCGATGCGGTTCGGCCCCGAGCCGAGGATCAGCACCGCCTCCCGCTCGCGCCGGGCGACCTCGGTCTCCTCGTCGTAGGAGGAGTAGTGGTACGGCGTGCGCGCCGCGAACTCCGCCGCGCAGGTGTCGACGGTCTTGTACACCGGGCGCAGCCCGAGCTCGTGGCGCAGGTCGCGCACCTGGAGCGGCGTGAGCCCCCGGATCAGCCCGATCTGGGCGTCGGAGATGCCGTGGCGCTTGGCGTCGAGCAGCAGGTCGTACGTGAGCTCGTCGGCCGCGGCCAGCTCGTCGGCGAGACCGACGACGATCATCAGCTGGTCGACGAACCAGGGGTCGATCCTGGTGGCCTCGAACACCTGCTCCGGCGTGGCCCCGGCGCGCAGCGCCAGCACGACCTTGCCGAGCCGCCCGTCGTGAGGCCGGGACGCCTCGGCCAGCAGCTCGTCGACCGGCCGCTCCACCGGCCCGTGCAGCACGAACGGAGCCCGCGGGTCCTCCAGAGAGCGCAGCGCCTTGCCCAACGCCTCGGTGAACGAGCGGCCCATCGCCATCGCCTCCCCCACCGACTTCATGTGGGTGGTGAGCGTGTCCTCGGCCGTCGGGAACTTCTCGAACGCGAACCGCGGCACCTTCACCACGACGTAGTCCAGCGACGGCTCGAAGCTCGCCGGGGTCTCGGCGGTGATGTCGTTGGTGATCTCGTCGAGCGTGTAGCCCACGGCGACCTTGGCCGCGATCTTCGCGATCGGGAACCCGGTCGCCTTCGACGCCAGCGCCGAGGAGCGCGAGACACGCGGGTTCATCTCGATCACGATCATGCGCCCGTCGGCCGGGTTGATCGCGAACTGGATGTTGCAGCCGCCGGTGTCGACGCCGACCTCGCGGATGATGGCGATGCCCACGTCGCGCATCCGCTGGTACTCCCGGTCGGTGAGCGTCATCGCCGGGGCCACCGTGATCGAGTCCCCGGTGTGCACGCCCATGGGGTCGAGGTTCTCGATGGAGCACACGATGACCACGTTGTCGGCGCGGTCGCGCATCACCTCGAGCTCGTACTCCTTCCACCCCGTGATCGACTCCTCGATCAGCACCTCGGTCACCGGCGAGGCGTCGAGACCGGCGGTGGCGATCCGGCGAAGATCGGCCTCGGTGTGGGCGAAGCCGGAGCCGACGCCACCCATCGTGTACGAGGGGCGTACGACCACCGGGTAGCCGAGCTGCTCGGCCGCCGCGAGCACCTCGTCGATGGTGTGGCAGATCACCGAGCGCGCCACCTCGGCGGCACCACCCGCGATGCCGGTCAGCGAGGTGACGATCTCCTTGAAGGTCTCCCGGTTCTCCCCGCGCTGGATGGCCTCCACGGTGGCGCCGATCAGCTCGACCCCGTACTTCTCCAGCACCCCGTTCTCGTGGAGGCTGACGGCGGTGTTGAGCGCGGTCTGGCCGCCCATGGTGGCCAGGATCGCGTCGGGGCGCTCCTGCGCGATCACCTTCTCGACGAACTCCGGGGTGATCGGCTCGACGTACGTGGCGTCGGCGAACTCGGGGTCGGTCATGATCGTCGCCGGGTTCGAGTTCACGAGGATGACGCGGTAGCCCTCCTCGCGCAGCACCCGGCACGCCTGGGTGCCGGAGTAGTCGAACTCGCAGGCCTGGCCGATGACGATGGGCCCCGACCCGATGACGAGGACGGACGAGATGTCGGTGCGGCGGGGCATCAGGCCTGAGACTCCTTGGCGGCGCGGGCCGCGGTCATGACGTCAGCGAAGCGGTCGAACAGGTACTCGGCGTCGTGCGGGCCGGCGGCGGCCTCCGGGTGGTACTGCACGGAGAAGCCGCGCACCACCCCGTCGCGGGTCAGCTGCAGGCCCTCCACCACGTCGTCGTTGAGGCAGACGTGGCTCACCTCCACCTCCCCGTACGGGGTCGTGGTGCTGCGGTCGGTCGGCGCGTCGACGGCGAAGCCGTGGTTGTGGGCGGTGATCTCGACCTTGCCGGTGGTGCGGTCCTGCACCGGCTGGTTGATGCCGCGGTGGCCGTACTTCAGCTTGTAGGTGCCGAAGCCCAGCGCCCGGCCGAAGATCTGGTTGCCGAAGCAGATGCCGAAGAACGGGATGTCGCGCTCCAGGGCGGCCTGCACCAGGGCCACCTGCTCGTCGGCGGTGGCGGGGTCACCGGGGCCGTTGGAGAGGAAGAGGCCGTCGGGCGCGAGGGCTGCGATCTCCTCGGCCGTGGTGGTCGCCGGCACCACGTGCACCTCCATGCCTCGGCTGGCCATGTGCCTCGGCGTCATCGCCTTGATGCCCAGGTCGACCGCGGCCACGGTGAACGCGCGCTCACCGGTGGCGGGCACCACGTACGTCTCGGGCGTGGTCACGTCGGCCACCAGGTTGGCACCGGCCATCTCAGGCGACGTACGGACCTTGGCCAGCAGCTCCTCAGGGTCGAGCGTGGTCGTCGAGATGCCGACCCGCATGGCGCCCCGGTCGCGCAGGTGACGGGTCAGCGCCCGGGTGTCCACGTCGCTGATGCCCACCACCCCCTGGGCGCGCAGCTCCTCGTCGAGCGAGCGGCGCGAGCGCCAGCTGGACGCGATGCGGGCGGGGTCCCGGACGACGTACCCGGCCACCCAGATCCGCTGCGACTCGTCGTCCTCGTCGTTCCAGCCGGTGTTGCCGATGTGCGGCGCGGTGGCGACCACGACCTGGCGGTGGTAGCTGGGGTCGGTCAGCGTCTCCTGGTAGCCGGACATGCCGGTGGAGAAGACCGCCTCGCCGAAGGTCTCGCCCGGGGCGCCGAAGGAGCGGCCGCGGAAGCTCCGCCCGTCCTCGAGCACGAGGATCGCCGGGACCGGCGACCCTCCCTGGTGGGAGTCGGTCGGCTCAGCGGTCATGCCCGTCCTTCCCGGCTCTGGCGAGCAGGAGTCAGCGGTCGAGGGTCGTGCTGGACTGTACCAGCCACCCCGCGCCCCCCTCACCTCGTCCGGCCGGCCGAGGGTGCCTGCGCGGGCACGGTCTGGCTCCCCGACCACGCCAGGGACGGGTCGAGCACCCGGGCCGGGCGCCGTGGACGCGGTCAGCCCGTGTAGTGCCCCGCGAGGTCGGCGACGACCTGGGTGGTGCCGGGCGAGACGTTGCCCACCGAGAGCCCGCCGGTGCTGCTGAGACGCACCTGGGCGAAGTTCGCGACCGTCTCCCGGGCACCGAAGTTGACCGTGGAGGCGTTGGGGCGGGTGCGGTCGGCCGGCCATACCGCGAGGTACCCAGCCGCCGCCGGCTGCGTGACCGTCATGTTGACGGCCACCGCACCTGCACCCGGGCGCCGGGGGTCCAGGCCGAACGCCGCGTTGGCGCCGACCGTGCCCGGGTAGCCGGTGCCGGCGCGCGTGTCGAGCACGCGCTCCGGGGTCGCGGCCGGGACGAAGCCGCCTCGCATGGTGACGTTGCCGCCGACGAACCAGCCGGAGACGTCGACGATCACGTGGACCGGCGCGGCGCTGCCGTTGCGCAGCGTGATGGAGCCGTCGGCACCCGTCCGCACGATGGCGAAGTTGCCCAGGGTCTGGCCGGGGACGAAGTTCACGCTGGAGGTCGCCGGGACGGCCTGACCCGACGGGTACGCGGTGACGAACCCTGGCTGCGAGGGGCCGGTGACGGTGAGATTCACGGCGACTGCCGACATCGACGAGCCGAGGCTGCCGACCTGCGCGGTCACGGTCCCCCCGGGCGCGATCGCCGCGGTGGTGCGGGTATCGAGCACGCGGGCAGGTGCGACGGGCACGAACGAGCCAGCCGTACGCGACGCGCCGGACGCCCGGTAGTAGCCGGTGACGTCGACCACGACGTGGGAGGCGCCGACCGAGCCGTTGAAGATCGTCACTCCCCCGTTCTGGCCCACCGGCGCCACGGCCGCGTTCGGCACCGTCTGGCCGGCGGTGAAGTTCAGGATCGAGGCGTTGGACGTGCCGCCGGTGGCGTACGCGGTGAGGTAGCCCGCCGCCTGCGGCCGGGTGACCGTGACGTTGAGGGCGATGGCGGTGGCGTCGGCGGGGATGCCGTTGCGGCCCGCGATCTGCAGGCTGATGCCGCTGTTCGGGCCGAGCGGCGCCGAGGCTCGGGTGTCGAGGTAGCGGGTCGGCGACAGGGCCACGAAGCCCCCGGGGTCGGCCACCGACGGGTTCGGGTCGTGCGTCGCGTCGTACTGGTAGAGGTTGTAGCGCTGCATGATCCCGATGACCTGGTCGGGGTAGCCGGGATCGGTGGCGTACCCGCCCTTGGCGACCTCCCGGATGAACTGGTCGGGGTTGTCCTTGTACGCGAACGCCGGCGCGTACCAGCTGCGGGTGCTGAGGAACTGGCCGTGGTCGAGGAAGGAGTCGCCCGGGTTCGCGTACGTGCGGAACTCGCTCACCACCGGGTACGAGGTGCCGTCCGGGTTGTACTCCAGCGAGGAGATCGCAAAGCAGCCGGTCTGGTAGACGCTCGGGCTGTTCGCCTTGCACTTGATGCCGAAGTAGTTGTTCACCTGCGTCGCGAGCGTCGAGCCGCCCCAGCCGGACTCCAGGATCGACTGGGCGATCGCCACCGAGGTGGGCACCCCGTACTGCGCGGTCTCTCGCTGCGCCTGGGGCACGGCGAACCGGATGTACGCCGCGGTGTCGGCCGCCTGCGCCGGCCGGGCCCCCAGAGTCGTCATCAGCACCAGCACCAGCAGGCCTGCCAGGCCCGCGCTTCCCCCGCGTCGCATGCCTCCATTACCGCTCAGGACCAGCAGATCCGCCTAGTCGAGCGCGCGACCGTCGAGCACCGGTCAAGGGTTGGGTCAGGACTCGAGGGCCTCCCTCAACGCCTGCGGGCGGGCCTCAGACGGCCGGGCCGGCCTCGGCGACCTTGCCGAGCACGGCGTTCAGGAACGCCGGGGACTCGTCCGTGGAGAGCTCCTTGGCAAGCTCCAGGGCCTCGGAGATCACGACGGCCTGGTCGGTGTCCAGCCAGCCCAGCTCGTACGTGGCGAGCCGGGCGATGACGCGGTCGACCCGCGGCATCCGGGCCAGCGTCCAGCCCGGGGAGAGGGCGCCGGCGACCCGCGCGTCGACCTCGCGCAGGTTGTCGGCCACGCCTCGCACCAGGGTGGCGGTCAGCTCCCGCACGGGCGGCTCCGCGGCCTCCGTACGCTCCTCGAGCGTCGAGCGCAGCGAGGCGTCACGCAGGTCGGCCTCGAACAGGATCTCCAGCGCGTGCTGCCGCGACTTGTGGCGGGCGGACCCGCTGCGACGGGCGTCCGCGCTCACACGCGGCCGAGGTAGCTGCCGTCGCGCGTGTCGACCTTGACCCGCTCACCGGTCGTGATGAACAGGGGCACCTGGATCTGCAGGCCGGTCTCGACCGTGGCGGGCTTGGTGCCGGCGCTGGAGCGGTCGCCCTGCAGGCCGGGCTCGGTGTAGGTGACCTCGAGCTCCACCGAGGTCGGCATCTCGACGAAGAGCGGGTTGCCCTCGTGCAGCGCGACCTGGGCCATGCCGTTCTCGAGCAGGTAGTTCTTGGCGTCGGCCATGATGTCCTCGCTGAGCGTCAGCTGCGAGTAGTCGCTGGTGTCCATGAACACGTAGCCGTCGCCGTCGTGGTACAGGTACTGCATCTCGCGCCGGTCGACGGTGGCCGTGTCGACCTTGGTGTCGGAGTTGAACGTACGGTCGACGACCTTGCCGCTCAGGACGTGCTTGAGCTTGCTCCGCACGACGGTGTTGCCCTTGCCCGGCTTGTGGTGCTGGAACCAGATGACCTGCCAGAGCTGGCCGTCAAGGTCGAGCACCATGCCGTTCTTGAGGTCGTTGGTGGAGGCCATGGAGAGTCCCTTCGGTCGGTCGCGCGGGCGTGCCGCGAACGCCCGGTGAGTGCCGCCACGTACGGCGGCCGCCTCACTCTACCGGCTCGGCGGCGGCCCGTCCGCACCGCTGCCCCCTCAGCGCTGCCAGACCCGGACGTGATCGACCCGCACCTCCCCGGCCGCCGGCGTCGCCCCCCGCAGCACGCCGCCGGAGAGGACGAGGTACATGGGCTGCTGCGGGATGCCCTCCCCCGTGTACTCGTACCGGGTGACGCCGTCGAGCAGGACGCTCATCCGGTCGGCCTCCCAGACCAGCGTGTACGTGTGCCAGGCGTCACCGACGTCGGAGCCGTACACGGGGAACCCCGCGATCTGGCCGTCGGCGCCCGGGTGCCAGTGCACGTTGAACCGGACGTCGACCTGCCCGCCGGCGCTGGTGGTGAACTCGGCGAGGTCGATCTCGGGTGGCCACGCGTTCACCGGCAGGGGCAGCATCCAGAAGGCGGGGGCGATGCCGCTGGCGGCCGGCACGAAGGCGCGAATCTCGCACACGCCGTACTGGAAGGCGAAGCCCGGTGCCGTCGTCGCGAGACCCGTCGTGTACGGATAGGTGGTCGAGCCGACCGTGCTGGCCCGCGGTGTCCAGCGGATGCGCAGCGAGCCACCGCTGACCTCGACGTGGTCCGCGCTGAACGACGAGTCGTCGAGCGAGGCGTTGAAGGGCGTGCGGTACGGGAACTCGCGGGTGCCGCGCAGCGGGAGCCACACCTGCGGGTCGAGGGGGCCGTCGAACTCCTCCCGCCACACCAGCCGCCAGGCACGCCCGTCTAGTCCCCGCGGCGTGGGATCAAGGGCACGGCTCACGCCGGCCGCCGCGAGGGCCCCCGCTCCGAGGACGCCCCCCGCCACCAGTGCACGCCGACTCGTCCTCATCGACCGCGGCGGCTCCGGAGGGCCTGGCGCACGGCGACCTCCTTGTGCCGGAGCGACCAGGTCCACAGCGCGACGGGGCCGGTCACCCGCGCCACGTGGCGGAGCAGCGCCGGCAGACGCCAGCGCTTCTCGCCGGCCATCCGGCTCAGGAACCGGCGCTGCTCGTCGTACTGCGCGGCGGACAGCGCGCTGGTCAGGGACGTGGTGGTGATCCGGTACGCCGCGAGGCTCTCCCCCTGGCCGTACAGGTCGCCCACCGTCAGCAGCCGCAGCCAGAGGTCGAGGTCCATCGGGTAGACCAGCTGCCCGTCCCAGCCGCCCAGCCGCTCGTAGTCGTGGCGACGGAACATGACGGCGGCCGACTCGCCGATGGGGTTGATGCCGAGCAGGGCGGTCTGGGCCGCGACCTCACGACCGTCATGACGGCCCAGGAGGCCGCGGAGCCCGCGGGCCCGGGCGATCGTGGACCCCTGCGGGTCGATGACGTCGCGGCGGCAGGCGACCAGCGACACCTCTGGGTGACCGTCGAGGAGCTCGGCCTGGGCCCGCAGGCACGTGGGAGCGACCAGGTCGTCGGCACACACGACCTTGAGGTACGTACCGGTGGCGAGCTCGCAGGCTCGGCGCCAGTTCTCGGGCAACGGCAGCGTGGTGGGGTTGCGCTCCACCCGCACCCGGGGGTCGTCGAGCCTGGCGAGGATCTCAGCGGTGCCGTCGGTGGACGCGTTGTCGAGCACCACGACCTCGAAGTCCCGGTGGTCCTGGGCCAGCAGTGACCGCAGCGTGGCCTCGAGGTAGGCGGCACCGTTGTACACGGGCACGCAGACGGAGACCGCAGGCGCCATGTGCATCCCCCTCCCCCGTCCCCCGCACTCATGGTAAACGTTGGCGCGGCGGAAAGCGCCGGCGTACGCTGAGCCTTCTACTCCGAAGCCTGTGGGGGGCGACGGTACGAGGTGAGTGCTGCTCGATGAGGCTGGGGGGCCTGGTATGAGCTCTGCCGTGGTCGGAGACGTCCTCGAGGCTGGGGCGCAGGGAGTGGCGGAACCGCGCCCGGCGCTCGCGGGTGCTCGGCGCCCTCGACGGGCCGTCGCGTTGCACCTGACTGCTGTCCTCGCCGGTGTCGCTTGGCTCGTGGGCGCCTTCCTCCTGCCCCCACCCGCCGGGGGGCTCCTGGTCCTGCTCGCCATGCTTGTCGGCCCGGGCAGCGCCGCGGTGGCCTGGCTGCCACGGCTCCCCTTGTCGCTGGCGGCGGCCCTGGTCCCCGCGATCGGGATCGCCGTCGGGACCGGGTGGGCAGGCGTGGCGATCCAGGCCCCCGGCTGGTGGCACCCCGTCTGGTTCACCTGGGTGCTCGCGCTGACGACCACCGCCGTGGGAGCTGCCGGGCTGGCGCTGACGAGACGCGACTGGGCGACGGTCACGACCTGGCGGCCACCGCTGCCCCGGAGCGCCGCCTCGCTCGCGGCCAGCCTCGCCGGCCTTGTCATCCTGCTCGCCACGGTCGCCCTCATGGGTGGCCGCCCCGTCGGCGACACCGGCCTGCTGGTCGCCATGCCCCCGTTGGCGCTGGGCCTGGTGCTCGCCGTCGTCGCCCTCGTCCTGGCTGTGCTGCGCAACGACTCCGTCGCGGCCGCGGTCGCCACCGGCGTCACCCTCCTCACCCTTCGGCTCCCACCCATCCTGCAGACGACGGCGGCGACACCGTTCTACGCCTACGCCCACCTGGGAGTGGTAGACCTGTTCACGCGCACCGGGCGCGTCCACCCGGAGGTGGACATCTACTCCAGCTGGCCGGGCTTCTTCGCCCAGATGGCCTGGATCGACGCGCACGGCGCCATGGGCGACACCATCGCCCGCTGGTTCCCGCTCGGCTTCCACGTGCTGCAGGCGGTCGCGATCGTGGCGCTGGCCCGGGCTCTGGGGCTCTCGCCGCGGGCCGCCGCCCTGGCTGCCTTCATCGGGGAGATCGCGAACTGGGTGGGCCAGGACTACTACTCCCCGCAGGCCGCAGCCCTGGTGATGGCGCTGGTGGTGCTGGCGACGCTGCTCACCCGAGGCCTCGGCCGGAGCACCTGGATCGTGCTGCCCATCACCGCCGCGACCGTGCTGACCCACCAGCTCACGCCGGTCTGGCTCCTGATCGTCGTCTGGGGCATCGTCCTCGTCCACTCCCGGCGGCTCTGGCCGCTCGCGCTGGTGATGACAGCCATGGTGGGCGGCTACGTCTGGATCCACCTCGACGTCGTCGCTCCGTACGGCCTGTTCACCAAGCCCGCGCTCGACAACCTCGACTCCAACATCCCGACCGCGGGCACGGCAGGCCGTCAGCTGGCGCAGCTGGTGGTCCGGGTGACGGCGGTGCTGCTCTGGGCGATGGCGGTGCTGGTGCTGGTTCGCCGGTGGCGTCGCGGTCAGCCCGTCCTGCTGCGTGGTGGGCTCACCTTCGCCTCCTTCCTGATCCTCGGTGGCCAGAGCTACGGAGGCGAGGCGATCTTCCGGGTGCTCCTCTACTCGATCCCCGGGGCGGCGCTCCTCCTCGCGGAGGCGGTGGAGGACGCCCTCGACCCCGCCGGCTGGGAGGCGGGGAACGCGTCGCGGGCCCGGCTGGGGCGCGCAGCGGTGCTCCCGGTGCTGCTCGCCTACACCCTGCTCGGGGCCCAGGCGTCCCTCGGCAGCTGGACGGTGCAGAAGGTGTCGCCAGACGAGGTCCGGGGTACGGCTGCGGTGCTGAAGGAGCTGCCGGCCCCGGCTCTCGTGCTCCCGTTGGCCCCGGGCGCGCCGGTGAGGCCGGTCGCCGAGTACGCCGAGCTCGCGCGCGCGAACAGCCGGTTCGACACCTCGCTGGCGGGCAGGGCCGACTTCAGGGAGCTCACGTTCGAGACGCAGGCGGACCTCGACCAGCTGAAGGACCTGGTGGGGCCGCAGCGTGACCCGGTCTACCTCGTCTTCTCACCCGCGATGCGCAACTACGCCCGCTTCTACGGGCTGATGGCGCCGGAGGCGTACGACCGGTTCGTCGACCTGGTGGCCGCGAGCCCCGACTTCCGGCGCGAGGCCGCCCACGTGGGTGGGGTCACCGTCTACCGGTGGGTCGGCGCGCCGAAGGCGTGAGTCGTACGATGACATGGACGGTCTCGAGCGGAGGTGGCGCATTGTCCCAGTCAGTCGCATCGGTGCACCGTCCGATGCCGAACGGCGGCCCGGTGACCTGGGAGCACGCGTGCTGGGTCGGTGAGATCGACACCGAGGCGATCCCAGCCGAGGGCATGGTCGTCCTGGACGGCTGGGAGGGTGAGCGGACCGCCCGGCTGCTCGTCCGGGAGGCCGAGCGGGTGCGCGGGTTCGTGTCCCTGGCCGTGAACGACGGTCGCGTCGACGCCGATGCCCTCCGCGCCGAGATCGCCTCCCTGGGCGACGGCGACGCCGTGCTCACCGCGTCCCGGCTGCCGCTGGTGAGCGTCGTCCTCTGCACCAAGGACCGCCCCGACATGCTCGCGGTGGCCCTCGGGTCGGTGCTCGCGGTCGACTACCCCCACCTGGACGTGGTGGTGGTCGACAACGCACCGAGCGACGACGGCACCGAACGGTTCCTCTCCGGGCTGGACGACCCCCGGGTGCGACGGGTCCTCGAACCCGTCGCCGGGCTCGCGGGTGCACGCAACACCGGCATCCGCGCCGCCACCGGCGAGATCGTGGCCTTCACCGACGACGACGTCATCGTCGACCGCTCCTGGGTCCGACGACTGGTGGCCGCCTTCGAGCTGACCCCCGACGTCGGCTGCGTGAGCGGGCTCGTCCCGTCCGGGGAGCTGAGGACGCCCGCTCAGGCGTACTTCGACCAGCGGGTGACCTGGTCGGACGCGGTCACCCGCCGTGTCTTCTCCCTGGACCAGCCGCCGGCCGGCATGCCGCTGTTCCCGTTCCAAGTCGGGGAGTACGGCACCGGGGCCAACTTCGCCGTGAGACGCGACGTGCTCCTCCGGCTCGGCGGCTTCGACGAGGCCCTGGGCGTCGGCACACCCTCGGGCGGCGGTGAGGACCTCGACATGTTCGTGCGGGTGATCCTCGGTGGCTGGACCCTCGTCGTCGAGCCGGCGGCGGTGACGTGGCACCGTCACCGCGCCGACGAGGCCAGTCTCACCCGCCAGGTCGGGGGCTACGGGCGAGGGCTCGGCGCCTGGCTCACCAAGGTCATGTCGTCACCGGCCACCGCACCGCTGGCCGCCCGTCGCGGCATCGTCGGCCTGCGTCGCTTCGCCGCGGTGCGCAGCGGGTCGGTCTCGGCCCGGCAC
>CAKZHP010000122.1 GCA_936924635.1 uncultured Propionibacteriaceae bacterium | reverse complement strand
TGACGCAGTACCTCGAAGATCAGTGGAAGCCGATCATCGACTCCGACATCGACGGCCCAGGCTCGACCGCGCAGCAGATCGACCTCGACCGCCCCAACCTCGGCCAGCGGTTCGTCACCCAGCGCATCGCCCGGACGATCTTCATGGGCGCAGCACCTCGGATCAAGAGCAGCCGTAAGGGTCTCGACAAGCAGTACCTCTGGCTCGGCACCGCAGTTCCCGGTGACACTCTCGGGAACTTCGGCAGTGCCGTCGAACTGCTCGCGCAGCGCTCGACCTACTTCTACGAGGAGCAGGGCCACTACTGGTTCGACACCCAGCCCTCGGTCACGAAGACTGCGAACGACTACGCCGAGCGTCTCCGTGAGGATGTCGAGACGGTGTGGAACGAGATCACCCGCCGCCTCCAAGGAGAGGAGCGCGTGCGCGGTGTGTTCGACCGGGTCCACATCGCGCCATCGTCGTCCGCCGACATCCCCGACCTTGAAGACACGCGCCTGGTGATCGCGCACCCGCGGCACGCCCGTCGCAAGCAGGACGGCGCCGACTCAGCCGCGCATGCGTGGGTCCGTGACGCTATCGAGAGCAAGGGTGCCAGCCAGCGCATCCATCGCAACACGCTGATCTTCCTCCTCGCCGACAAGAGCGAGTTGGAGAGCCTCGAAGCCGCAACCCGCAGCTACCTCGGCTGGAAGCGAGTCCAGGCCACCAGCGACAGCCTCAACCTGTCTGCGCAACAGCGCCAGCAGACTGACGACTGGGTCTCCCGGCTCGATCAGACCGTCTCCGACCGCATCCGCGACACCTTCGTGTGGGCGGTCTACCCCGAGCAGTTCGACCCGACCAAGCCGTTCGAACTTGTCGCCGACCGCGTACCCGACTCCGGCGGACGTTCCCTGGCCGAGCGTGTCAGCGCGAAGCTCGGACGTGAGGATCAGCTCGTCACCGACTTCGGCGCCCCGATTCTCGGGGCCACCCTGCACCACGAGCTCGGCGCGCTGTGGCGCGACGCAGGCGAGATCACCGTCGGCGAGTTGTGGGGCTACTTCACCCGGTACACCTACCTGCCTCGCCTCGTACGACGCGAGGTGCTCGACAGTGCCATCGAACAGTCGCTCTCGGCAGTGCTCGTCGACAACGAACGGTTCGCTATCGCATCAGGCAAGGATGCCGAGACCGGTCGCTACCGTAGCCTGCTCGTGGCTCCGAACCCGAACACCCGGATTCAGGTCACCGACAGCACTCTGCTCATCGAGACCGAGCGCGCCCAGAAGCAGGCCGATGCCGACCGGATCGCAGCTATGCGTGAGGCTGCGATGAACGCAGCCACAACCGACGGCGACTCCGCTCCCGTCGGGCCGGTTGACTTCGTGTGGACGGGCAGCTCGTCCGCCGAGCGCGATGAGCCGTCCGAGGCCGAGTCTGCGCTGGAGGCAGTCCTTGCCCGGTTCTTTGGATCGGTGAAGATCGACTCCGACCGTTACGCTCGCGACATCGGCAACGTGACCCGCGAGGTGATCGACCGGCTCGCCGGCGCGGGCGCGCGGCTCGACATCACCATCGACATCCAGGCCACAAAGCCCGGAGGCTTCGACGAGTCCGAGGTTCGCACCATCGGTGAGAACGCCCGCGTCCTCAAGTTCGACCCCAGCTCCGGCTTCGAGAAGAGCTGAGGGTAGCGGTGGCGCGATTCGGAAACGATCAGACGAACATCGGTCGCCTCGATGTCCGCACGGTGGACGAAGGTGGTCGAGTTGAGGCCTTCTTCGTTCCGACCGAGCTACCACATGAAGAGTCGTCGGCACACCGGCGCTTGGCTGAAGGTGTGAAGCTCGTGGAGTTCGACGCCACTACGGGCATCCTGAAGATTCACCCCATCAACACCCTCTCAAACCACAGCGAGTACCTTGGCCCGAAGTACGAGCAGGTGCGGACCCTTTCCCTGGAAACGTCGTTGCTGGATGAGTATTTCGAGGGATCCGACCTGGAGTCAATCTTTGAGACGCTGCCGCCCGGATTCGTCAAGGACTTCGCCTACGGGCTCGGGTTGCTCAAGGACTGCAATCGGCTGATTCGGTTGATCGAGACCAACACTCCCTGCACAGAGATCATCTTCACTGATGGCAACAATGCCGCAATCAACGGGACAGGGTTCCACCTCGGCCTATCGCGGTTCGCCGCGATCTGGGCCGAGATCGGTCGGATCAATGACCGGGGAAATCGTGCGGCGGGTCGAGTGAAGGACGTATTCGTACACAACAACCTCGCCGCGACACTTGGTCTCGCCAGCGCGGACTTCTCGCTTGGGCGGCACCCGGACTCGCGCGTGATCGCGAAGGCCGCCGACGGGATCGAAGAACTCAGTAGCGTTGAACGTGATGCTTTGGTCGAAGCGGTTGCGTCCGAGTCGGCAGCGATAGCAGCTGGATCACCCCAGAAGTTTCAGCAGCTCAAGCGAGACATCGAGCTCGTCAGCCTTGATCGCCTCATCGAGGCGTACGCAGAGGCACTGGAACAGGGCAAGGCCGAGCCCTACTGGCAAGCCTTCTTCGATGACAACGCCTTTGCGCTGCAACAGGTCTTCGGGGCCCCAATGGTAAGTGTGCGTTCTGGAGCGAACGTAGGCGGTCGGGGACTCTCTGGAAGCGGCGACAAGATCGCTGACTACCTGTTCAAGAACTCGCTCACGAACAACGTTGCTCTGCTCGAGATCAAGAAGCCGGCCACGCAGCTGCTGGAAGCGCGTGAGTACCGGCAGGGTGTATTCGGTCCATCGAAGGAGCTCAACGGCGCAGTCTCCCAGGTACTCGATCAGGCGTACAACCTGACGAAGAACCTCACCGGCCTGAAGGAAAGCTCGCGTCAATGGGACTTGGAGTCCTACGCGGTCTCCTGCTTCGTGGTTGCCGGACGGACACCATCGGCCAGCGATCCTGCAAGACAGAAGTCGTTCGAGTTGTATCGCGCGAACTCCCGCAGCGTGACGATCGTGACCTACGACGAGATTCTTGAGCGACTGAGACTGCTTCGCGACTTCCTTACGCCGGCCTCGCCCACAGCCGAGGAGGTCTGATCGAGATGGCACGCCCACCTGCATGGAGGCACACGCTTGACGAGGCCCGGCGACAGGCGCTTGTCGCGATCGACTTCTACAACCGTCCCAGTGATCGACGCAGCTTCAGTGACTTCATCGTCCACATCCACCTCGCGTGGCAGAACCTACTTCACGCTGACCGCATGCGCCGCAAGGCCGAGATTTTCTACCGCGAATCGGGCGGTCGACGCATCTTCAAGCGAAACCCGGATGGCTCCAAGAAGACCTGGGACCTGAGCCAGTGCCTGAAGCACGAGTTCAAGGACAACGACCCGATCAGAGCAAACGTCGAGTTCTTTGTCGGACTGCGAAACCACGTCGAACACCGCTTCCAGGATTCTGTACTGGTGGCGACCGCAGCCGAAGCGCACGCTTGCATCATCAACTTCGAGGCAGAACTGGTCCGAAGGTTTGGCTCCCGTGAGACGCTTGGCTCCGAACTGAAGTTCCCCGTCTTCGTGCAGTCCCTCAGCCCGTCGAGATACGAGGAGCAACGCAACCTCCGACGTGGACTGCCCGCTACCGTCTCGAACTTCATCACCGAGTTCCAAGTCGGCCTGCCGGAGGACATCCGAAGCGATGAGCGATTCGCCTACCGACTCCTCTTGCTTCCGATGAAGGGGCCAAAGACGGAGGCGGACCTCGCACTCAACTTCGTTCGCCAGGACGAAGTACCGAGAGGCGATCCACGGTGACGAGATGCTCCCCAAGGCGGCCGCGGCGGCCGTGGAGGAGCGCATCGCTTTCAAGTTCAGCGTCAATGACTTCACGGTTGTCCGAAAAGCCTGGCAGATCGGCCCGGCGAAGAGTGGTGACAAGGAGCAGCTGTCGAAATCGGACGGCTACTGCCTCTACTCGCCCGCCTTTAAGCAGTTCGTCTATCGCCCGAAACTCGTGGACCGGATGGCCGAAGCCGTGGATACCGCAGAGAAGTACCAAGCCCTGCTACGCCGTCCACCCACCGCGAAACAGCCCGCACAGGAGTAAGGAATCCAACGGCCGCTTCGTGTGCGGGAGGAGATTCATCAGTCCTTCGTACTCCGAGTCTTCGCCCATACCGTCCCTCGGTGGACCGCGTACCGCCGCGCGAGTGCGTGCACACTGATTCCTTGCGCGCGGGCTGTTCGCATAGCATCCACTTCCTCGTCCGTCAGACGTGTTCGAGGTCGTTTACTTGGTTCCGCTGACGCGCCGATCAATGGGTCGTCCGGCTCTCGGGTAGGGTCATCTGTGCCGACAGGCCCTTGATTCCACGCGGAAACCAGCTTCTCAATCCGTGGTCGCCTGTTCCCGCAACGTTCCATTACTTCCACCACCACCAGGTCGTTCAGCGACCGAAGGCCCGCCGAATCTCTGCGACATCGCCGGCGACGTCGCCCGCAGCCACGGCTTCGTCTGTGCTGATCGCCCCTGTGACCAGGCCGATCACGGTCTCCGGTGCGGCCCGGAGGACCGTACGGGGCGGGGTGCTCGGGGAGATCGAGGCCGTGGCCTGGTCTCCGTCGAGGCGCAGCACGATCAGGAGTCCTTCCACCTCGAAGCCGATCTCCCAGGCCGGGTCTGCCGTGCGGCCCCGGAGGAGCGGCGGGAGCGCGATCACGAGCCAGCGGGGCTGGAACGCGTCGTCTCCCCGTCCCGTGGCCAGGAGCGGTACGCCCCAGCGGCCCAGCGCCTCCATGGGCTCGCGGAGCTCGGCACCCCAGGCCGTCAGGGCGTACTGGACACCGACGTCACCGAGCCTGCGCTCAATCACCCCGTGGTGCTCCAGCGAGCGCAGGCGCTCGGCCAGGAGGTTGGTGGCTACTCCTGACAGGGACGCCTTCAGGTCGACGTAACGCAGCGGTCCCGGCAGGAGCTCGCGCACGATCAGCAGGTTCCAGCGGTCGCCGATCACGTCGAGGGCACGGGCGAGTCCGCAGAACTGTCCGTACGACCGTTGCTTGATAGTGTCCATCGTGGTTTATGTTATCAACCATTCGCCGAGACGTCGCACCACGGAGGTTCTGCATGACCATCACCTGGCTCGAGGTCGGTCTGGGGTTCGTCGCGGCGATGGCCGTGGCGTTCTTCTGGTACCAGAAGGGTCCGATCGCTGACGCCTGGGAACGCCTCACCGGCATCACGCCGGAACGGTCCCGACCGGTGAGGGCGAGGAACATGGTCCAGCTGGCGGTCGCGAACGCCCTCACGACCGTGGGGATCGCCCTCGCGGTCTCGGCGGTGTCGAAAGCCGTTGGGTACGGCTCGGTGTGGCTGGCGCTGCTCGTGGGGTTCGCGGCCTGGGCAGCCTTCTCGGCCACGACGTTGCTGCAGCACAACGCGTTCGAGCAGAAGCCTGGGCGGCTCACCGTCATCAACACCGGCTACCAGCTGGTGATGTTCCTGGCCGTGGCGCTGGTCGTCGGGCTGCTGTAGTCCGACCGTCGAGGTTCCGACAGCGACAATCCCGGTCAGAGCCCCCGTTGCGGCGACTCGCGTCATGAAGCTTCGTGGCCACCCGGTCGAACGATGCTGTGCGCTCAGCCCGGTGAAGGAGTTCTCACCAGTCCGCTCGTCATGAGTCCGCTGACCTAGAGTGAGGCCCAGCCCGAGCACCCTCGCTCCAGGCACGATGCACCCCCCGGCACTCGAGAGGCGACCCAGCGATGAAGTTGTTCCGCGGACGGCTGGGGTTCCCCCGCTGGTCGTTCACCGACGGAATCAGCAAGCCGCGCCGCGTCGCCGAGCGGGACCCGGACGACATCGACATCGACGACACCGACGACGAGACCACGCAGCTGCCGAGGTTCGCGATCGCGCACCTGTCGGCTGGCGGTGCCCGGTCGGCGATGACCCCCAACGACCCTGCGCGTCGGTACGGAGCCGCGCCGGAGGCGGCGAGCCGCCGTTCGTACGCCGCCGAGGACGCTGCGGCGAGCGGCGAGCCTGAGGCCGAGCAGGCTGGGGCACTCCCTGCGATCACCGCCGATGAGGGGGAAGCAGACGAGGCCGCTGCCCGTCGCGGCCTGGAGCCGGAGGACGAGGTCGCCGAGATCGTCGTGGTCTCTCCCGACCTGGTCGTCGACGTCACCGGTGCGCCCGCCGCCCCTGTGGCGATCGCCGAGCCGTCGGAGGATCCCGACCAGGCCGACGACACCGAGGCTGATCCCGACGACACCATCGAGATGCCTGCCGCCGACGTCGAGACAGTGGATGCCGACCCGAGCGACGACCAGTCCCCGACGGAGGAGCCCAAGACCGGCGCTGCTGAGGAGCTGTCGGCCGAGACCGACGACGAGGAGACCGCGTCGACGGACGAACCGGACGCCGAGACCTCTGCCGACGCTGCCGAGGTTCCGACGGAGGAGGCGGACCGCGACGACGCCGGCACCGAGACCGCGGCCGACGTCACCGAGCCCCAGAGCGAAGCGGCTGACCTGTGCCCCGCGGTCGAGACAGGCGAGCTCGCTGCGGCTGCCGAGACCGCGCCGGACGAGACCGCGCCGGACCAGAGCGACGCGGACGTTGCTCGGCCCGAGAAGGAGCTCGCCGAGACGGCGGACGCCCCGGACTCTGCTGAGGCCCTGGACACCGAGACAGCGGAGACCGCTGAAGCGACCACGCCCGGGCTCGCGGGGGCCGACACGGAGGCCGGGCCCGAGACCGAGCCCGTCGAGGCGGACACCGAGACCGCTGCCGACATCGCCGACCTCCGTAGCGAGGTGACGGATCTCGACACCGAGACGGCCCCCGAGCACGGCACGGAGCAGACCGACGTCGAGCTGGACGCTGAGATCGCTCCCGAGAAGTCAGAGCCGCAGGAGTCCGTCGACAACGACCTGGCGGGGACCGACGACGGCGACATTGAGAGCGCCGACACCGACGGCCATGCCGCGGCCGGCGAGGCAACGGCCGCTGCCGAGGTCGACGCGGAGCCGGCCGACGAGCCCAGCCCAGAGACCACCGACGATGCCGACCACTCTCCGTACATCGATGACGACCAGATCGACTTCATCGCCCGCCAGCGCGCCTGGATGGAGCAGCACGGCGAGTGGCCGACGGAGCCGACCGAGGACGCCGTACGGGACGCGGGCTCCGACCACCCCGACCGGGAGTACCCCGAGCGTGCGTACCTGGGCCTCCCGGCGACGCCACCGGCCGTCGTCCGCGCCCAGAACGGTCGCGGCTTCGGCGGACTCTCGATGCCCAACCGCCGCCGTCGCCGGGCGAAGCCGCGCCCGCCGCTCGACCTCGACATGCTCCGCCTCGACGAGGTGATGGCCGAGACCCGAGAGTCGATCGGCGACGCCCTGCTCGACCTCACAGTCTTCGAGACCAAGACGGGCCTGCCTGTGGCGAGCGAGAACGGGTCGGTCGAGGCCACCGCCATGTGGCACCGCGCCGGCAAGGAGCTGACCGAGTCGCTCCGGTATGCGGACCTGCCCCGACTCGGTGCGTACTACCTGGTGCGCCTGACCGGCGACCGGGTCGCGGTCGTCGTGAACGCCCATGAGGACCTCGGCGCCTGCCTGACCCTTGACGCCGCGCAGGTCGGGCTGGGCACGGTGCTCACGCAGACCGTCCCCGCCGTGCGCACCGCCGTCGCCAGCACCGTCCGGGGGGCCTGATGCTCACGCAGATCGAGACCGCGATCGAGCAGGCGCGCGCCGACCTCGGCGACGCCCTGGTCGCCGTCGACGTGTGGGCGTCGGGCAACGGGCTGTCGTACGCGTCGTTCGAGACCCGCTCCACGACCGGCCCGATGCTCAACGCCGTGACCCACGACCTGCGTGTCGCCGCCGCGGCCGGCGGCAACGAGCTGGACGACCTCTACGTGCTCGACCTGAACGGGCGTACGGCCGTCGTGGTGGTGTGCCCGCCCCGCCTGGAGGCGGCGCTGATCGTCGACACCTCGGCCGCGGACCTCGACCATCTGCTCACCGAGACCGTCCCGGCCTTCGCGCAGGCGCTGCGCTCGGCCCAGGACGACCAGGCCTGAGAACGGCCGAGCCCGGGCGTCGATGTGGGGGAGGACGCCCGGGCTCTCGCTGTGGCCCGCAGCGCCAGCCACGTCGGGCGATGGCGCCGATGCTCTGCAGCGGCGCGGTTTCGGTCTGGGGGCGAAACCGCTACGGCAACCCTAGGCACGCCAGCGCGGCAGACAAGACAGTTTCCAGGAAAACGCTGTCATGTATCAGAAATGGCCGAAAGGGTACCCAGATAGGTCTCGTACGAGCGCGTGGGACGGGTCTCCTGCAGCCGGATCCTGCCCAGACCCGCCGCGAGGAACCGGGGAACGGCTCGCAGCACCGTCTCGGCGTCGACGAGCCGGAAGTCGTTGCCGTGGACGGTGCCCTCCAGTCCTGAGTATCCGATCTGGACGCATGGCAGCATCACCGACAGGTCGCCGACGTCGCCGGCCGCGGCCGACGCGCCCCGGTCGTCCAGCAGGTGGTCGATGCCGGGCACCCCGGCCTCGTACGCCTCCCGGAACGCCTGCCCCAGCGCCCGGTCCTGCACGAACGGGAGGTAGCCGACCTCGGTCTCGATCTCCGCGCGCCCCCCGAGCGCCAGCGCCGACCCCTCGGCCATCGCGTCCAGGCGGCGCGACATGGTGCCCATCGCGGCGGGGTCCACCGCCCGTACATCGGTGGAGACCCGAGCCGATGCCGGCACCACGTTCGTCGTCATGGGCTCGCTCGTGACCACCGGGTTCATGCGGGCGAGCACCCCGTCGGGAAGCTGCTGGCGCCCGAGCCCGATCGCGGTCTGGTAGAGCACCGCCATCGAGGCCGCGTTCGCCCCGGCCCAGGGAGCGAACCCCGCGTGGGCGGCGGTGCCGTGGAAGGTGACGTGCTTGTACAGGAAACCCGCCAGGTCGCAGTCGAGCTCCACCGTGCGCACCTGGCCGCCGCCCATCGTGTGCGTCAGCACCGCCGCGCTGACGTCGTCGAACACGCCGAGCCGCATCGCCTCCGGCTTGCCGCCGAACCACTCGATCTGCCCGCTCTCGCGCAGGGCGCGGCGATGCTCCAGGTCGACGTACTCCTCCGCCGGCACGAACACGAAGACCAGGTCGAACGGCAGCGACCACTCACGTGAGGTCACGTCGGCCAGCAGCGCACACGCGATGCCGACCTGCGTGTGGTGGCCGCAGGCGTGCACGGCGCCGGTGCCCGGGTCGGCGTCGGGGTGCGTCGGCACGATGAGCGCGTCCAGCTCGGCGACCACGGCCACGGCGTCGGGCAGGCCCGGCCCGACCCGGACGCGCAACCCCGTGAGCGCGAACTCCTCGATGGGCACGCCTGGCGCGTGGCGTTGCACGAACTCGCGTACGGCCGCCGAGGTGTGGTGCTCCCGGTAGCCCAGCTCGGGATGGGCCCAGAGGTCGTCGACCAGGGCCTTGACCTCCGCGTACGAGCGGTCGAACGCGTCGCTCACCGCGGCGCGGGATCGGTCGCTGCGCTCCAGTCGCCCTGCCGGGGCGGCGTCTGCTGCTTCTTCCACAGGTACGCCGTCACTCCGGCGATCGACGCCCCCATCAGCACCCACCGCTTCATGGAGCGCACCCTAGCCACTCGCGCCGACGGTCACTCGCGCCGGCCGCGGCGGTCGAGCACCAGCCGCCCCGTCTCGCCCTCGACCACGATCTCGTACGGGTCGTCGGGCGCCGTCACCCAGGGTGACTCGTAGCGCCCCGCGCGGCCGGGCACCTCCTGGCCGTGGCGCAGCAGCCGGCCGCGCCCGAGCTCGTACGTGCCGCCCACCGTCGCCGTCAGCCGCGCCC
>CAKZHP010000121.1 GCA_936924635.1 uncultured Propionibacteriaceae bacterium | reverse complement strand
CGGGCTGCCGGTTCGCGGCGGCGGCCAGACCCACGGCGGAGTCGGCGCCCAGCACCACGACCAGCTCACCACCGGCCGCGGCCGCGGTGATCTGCTCCCGCGTGGCGAGCGGGGTGCCACGCTCCCCGGCGAGATGGACCGCCGACACCAGCCGGCACAGGGCCGCCCAGCCGGCACGGGAGCGGGCCAGCACCACGACGCGCGGGTGCCGGGCGTCGCGCAGGTGACCGCCCCGTACGGGCGTACGCGACCGCTCCCCCTCTCCCGACCGGGAGATCTCGGGCACGGCCAGATCGACTCCCATCACCGGGGCCACCCCGCTCGCCAGGCACGCCTTCGCGAACCGGACCGCCCCGTAGAGACCGTCGCGGTCGGTGAGCGCCAGGGTGTCCAGGCCCAGCTCTGCGGCGCGGGTGACGAGCCCCGAGGGGTGCGACGCCCCGTACTGCAGCGAGTAGCCCGACGCCACCCGCAGGTGCACGAACGGCTCAGCCATGACGGGCCCGCCAGGCACGCACGAACCGCTGCTCCACGAGGTCGCAGAACTCTCCGGCGTCGCGCAGCAGGTCGTCGGCGTCGCGCTCGCTGACCACTGCCGTCGCCCCGGCCAGCACCAGCTCCCGCTTCTCGCGGCCGGCGGCGAAGAAGGCTGCCCATTCCGTGTACTCCGGCGCCGCGTGCATCAGCACCCGCCACAGGTCGGCCGGGCCATGCCCTCGCTGCGGCCGGGCTCGCACGGCCAGCACCGTCACGGCCACGCGCATCGCCGCCGTGTACGCCCCCAGGTAGCGTTCGGCCGGCTTCTCGCTCAGCTCCGCCTCGATCAGCGCCTGGCGGGCCCGGCGCAGGTCGTCGAGGTGCGGCGCCTCTACCGACGTCGTGGCCCGGCGTGCGCCGGCCTGGACGACGTCACCTCCGGCCCCCTGGGACGTACGGACGCCAGGGACGATCTCTGCAGACATGCCGCATCCTCAGTCGACGACGGCGCGGAGCCGCCAGCAGCCGGTGTCACGGGCGAGGTCGAGGTCGTACACCCCTGGCGAGCCCGATGGCCCCGAGGCCGCCAGCACCCGCCACACCTCGTGCTCGGCGAGCAGGTCGGCCTCCGCCTGCTCCGGGTCGCGCCCGGCCTCTGGCGATCCCCCGTCGCCGGCCCCCTGCCCCGCGACCACGTCGTCACCCCGGGCCGCGCGCACCAACGGGGAGTCCCACCAGGCACCGGTCTCCAGCCAGCGGTTCACCACGCCACGCACCAGCCAGCGTCGGCCGCGCCACCAGAACTGGGCGGGCGCGGCGGTCGGGTCGCGCCTCACCTCGATGACCTCGTCGTACGTGCGCATGCTCACTCCCCAGGGCTCGGACACCGCGACGCGGTGCGTTCACTCGTGCAGCTCGACCCTGGGGAGCTCCGGCGCGGTCAGGGGTCGAGTCCGACCGCGCCAGAGCTGGCCCATCGCCCGTACACCACCGACCGAGACCTTCCCCAAGTTCTCAATCGAACACCTGTACGAACGAGAAGAACTATAGACCTGCCCTCGGACAGTCCGTCAAGGGGCGTCGTCCAGGCAGCGAACAGCCCCGGCAGGGCGCGCCTGCCGGGGCTGAGACGTCCGTCAGAGCACAGGGCTCCGGCTCACCAGAGCTGCATCGACTCCCGGAAGATCGCGGCCACGGCGGCCTCGTCGACAGGCCGGGGCGCGGTGGCGAGCAGACGCTGCTGCTTGAGGGTGCCGCCGACCAGGTCGTCGATGTCGCCGTCGGTGAACCCGAGGGCGGCGACGCCGTTGGGCATGCCCACGTCGCGCAGGATGTTCGTCACCGCCAGCGGCAGCAGCTCGCGGTCGTCGTCGGCGGTGATGCCCGGCTCCAGCATGCGCGCGGCGGCGATGTGGCGGGCGGGGTCGGCGTCGTACGTGAAGCGGAACGCCGCCGGCGCGGTGATCGCCACCGACATCCCGTGCGGCACCATGGCCTCGTCCTGGGGGTAGTCGGCCGGGTGGAAGTCCCGTACGCGCCCCGCGATCGGGTAGCCGTTGGCATGCGGGATGTGCACGCCGGCGTTGCCGAAGCCCATCCCCGCCATGGTCGCGGCGAGCGCCATCTCGAAGCGGGCGGTCTCGTCGTCGGGCTGGTGCACAGCCGTGCGGAAGGAGCGCGCCAGCATGGTCAGCGACGCCTGGCACCACTGGTCGGAGATCGGGTTGCTGCCGCAGTACGGCACCCGGTGGGCGGGCTGCTTCTTCTCGTACGAGGTGTAGGGCCGGGCCGTCCAGCTCTCCAGCGCGTGGCATAGGATGTCGAGGCCCGCGCAGGCGGTGACCCCGGCCGGCTGCGTACGCGTCAGCTCGGGGTCGACGACCGCCAGCACCGGGCGCAGCATCTGGTGGGAGATGCCGGTCTTCACGTGCAGAGAGAGCACGTCCATGATGCAGTTGGTCGTCGACTCCGCGCCGGTGCCGGTCGTCGTCGGCACCGCGACCAGGGGCAGCAGCGGCTTCGCGGGCGCCTTCCCCTTGCCGACAGGCACGTTGAGGTAGTCCCACAGGTCGCCGTCGTTGGTGATCAGCAGGTTGACACCCTTGGCGGTGTCGATGGCCGACCCGCCGCCGACGGCCACGATCGCGTCGAACGGGCCGGCCTCCCGCGCCGCGGTCACCGCCGCCATCACGCTCTCGTCGGTGGGCTCGACGTGCACCTCGTCGTACACGTGGGTCTCCAGCCCCGCCCCCTGCAGCGCCTCGGCGACCCGGCCCGGTGACCCGGTCGCGGCGACGCCGGCATCGGTCACGACGAGCACTCGCCGCACGGCGTACCGGGAGAGGTCGTGGGCCAGCTCGTCGACGGCTCCGCTGCCGAACTTGAGCGTGGGCGCGGCGTACGTGAAGACGGTCTCCGGCGTGGCCGGCACAGGCAGTGTGGTCATGGCGCGACGCTACTCGAAATGACGTTCCACGTCACGGGTGCGACCGTGGTCGTACGTGTCGTCTGCCCGCAGTGGCATGAGAGACCTTTCATGCCGGTGGCCGCTCGCTCGGCCCGGTGTCCACGATGATGCCCAGTGCGGACCGGGGGGGGGACCGCAGATCGATCCGGGGGAGAACCATGCAGGAGATGATCGGCACGCTGTCGCGCGTGCTCCACCAGCGCTTCGGCGTCACCGAGCGCGGGGCGACCGCCGTCGAGTACGGCGTGCTGCTCTCGCTCATCGTCGTCGTGGCGTTCGGCGGCATGCAGGCCTTCGGCAACTCCGTCAGTGACCTCTACCTCGCGTTCAACACCATCGTGCAGGCGATGGTCGGCAAGATCTGAGTCGCCTGGCCGTACGCTGCGCGGATGGAGCTCTTCCCCCTCGCGTTCGCCAGCGGCTGGGCCAGCGGGCTCAACGCGTACGCGACCGTGCTGATCCTCGGCCTGTTCGGCCGGTTTGCGCACACCGGCGGCGTGCCGGAGGGCTTCCAGCGCACCGACGTGCTGGTGGTGATGGCGGTGCTCACGCTGGTGGAGTTCGTCGCCGACAAGGTCCCGTACGTCGACTCGCTGTGGGACACGGTCTCCACCGTCGTACGCCCCGTGGCGGGCGCGCTCATCGGCGCGCTGATCGGCGGCGCGCAGGGTGACCTGACCACCATCGCGCTGGCCTCGGTGGGAGGCGTCACCGCGCTGCTGAGCCACCTCACGAAGGCCGGGCTGAGGCTGGCGGTCAACACCTCGCCCGAGCCCGCGACCAACGTCGGCGTGTCGCTCGGCGAGAACGTCGCGGTGGCCGCCGTGACCTCGCTGGCCGTGGCGTTCCCGGTCGCGGCTGCCGTCGTGGCGGGGCTGCTGCTGGTCGGCGGGTTCGTGCTGCTCTGGTTCGCGGTGACGCGCGTGCGCCGCGGCTGGACCGCCGTGCGCCGGTGGTTCCGCAAGGAGACGGCTGCCGCCGCATGACCCGCGTCGTCGTCGTGGGGGCCTCGTTGGGGGGCCTGGCCGCTGCCGCCCGTCTGGCCAAGGCGGGCCACGAGGTGGTGCTGGTCACCGACCGGCCCGTGGCGGACCTGCCCGGGCCCGGGCCCGCGCACGCGATCGAGCTGCCGGCGGCGTGGCGCGACCTGTTCCGCAAGTCCGGCCGGGTGCTCGACGCCGCCCTGGCGCGGCACGGGCTGACGCTCTCCCCCGCGCCGCCGGAGCCGGTCCTGCTCGGGGACGCCGAGGTGGCGTGGCCGACCGATCGCGGGCAGCAGTACGCGGTGATCTCCGGTGCCCTGGGAGCACGGGCCGCCGAGGGGTGGCGCGACGCCGTCGACCGGCTCGGCGACCTGTGGCAGGGCGTGCGCCGGCTGGGGGTGGAGTACGAGCTGGAGACGTCCGACCCGCAGACGCAGCGGCTGCTGGCCTCGGGGCGTACGGTCGCGGACCTGGCGCGCGAGGTGGACCCCAGGCTGGCCCCGCTGGTGCTCGCGACGGCGATCGACGTCGGGAGCGATCCCGCGCTGACCCCGGAGTGGATGGCCTGCCGGCTGTTCGTGCAGCGCACGTTCGGGCTGTGGCGGCTGGAGGATGCCGACGGGGCCCCACAGCCGCAAGGGCGGCTGGTCGGCGCGCTCCGTGAGCGGCTGGCCGAGCGGCGCGTGGAGGTCCGCGAGGAGCAGGCCGCGGGGGTCGCGGCGCGGGGGGTGGAGCTGGTCGGTGGGCACGTCGCGGCGGACGCCGTGGTGAGCGCGGTGGATCTGTGGCGGCATGCGGCGCTGACCGGGAGGGAGGTCGCTGCCGTGGCGCGGCGCAGGCAGCTCGGGCCGTTCTCGCTCCCCCGGCCCCCCGTCCCACTGGCACGCGCAGCGACCGCGCCGGCCGACGACCCGTACCCGGCCTG
>CAKZHP010000120.1 GCA_936924635.1 uncultured Propionibacteriaceae bacterium | reverse complement strand
TGGTGCTGGGTGCGCTGGTGGCGCTGCAGGCCGCGCAGACCGTCAAGGCGGCCCCCGACCTGGAGACCGAGCGGCAGCAGCTCATCGAGCGGGTCCGTGCGGCCGACCGGGCCAACGAGGCGCTGCGTGCCGACCAGCAGGCCACCGAGAAGGACATCAGCCGGCTGCAGGCTCAGCTGGGTGACGAGGCCACCCAGCAGCGCATCGCCGCGCTGGCCCCCGGGGTGGGGCAGCAGGCCGTGCAGGGGCCGGGGATCACCGTGGTCGTGGACGACGCGGACGGCGGCACGGGCGCCGGGTCCAGGGTCACCGACGTCGACCTGCGCCAGCTGGTCAACGGGCTGTGGCAGGCGGGAGCCGAGGCCGTCGCGATCAACGGCCACCGGCTCAGCGCCCGTACGGCCATCCGGAGCGCTGGTGCGGCGATCACCGTCGACTACACGTCGCTGCTGCGGCCGTACCGGGTCGACGTGATCGGCGACCCGCGCACGTTGGAGGCCCGGTTCGCCCAGACGGCCGGCGGCGCCTGGTGGGCCGACGCCAAGGGCAACTACGGCCTGCGGTACGAGGTGCAGGCGGCGAGGTCGCTGCGCCTTGAGGCCGACCCGGGCCTGACCGTGACCCGGGCCACCGTCGAGGGGGGCCGATGATCGCGATCCTGGCGCTGATCGCGGGCCTCGTGATCGGGCTCGTGCTGGAGCCCACGCTGCCGCCGTTCCTGGCCCCCTACCTGCCGATCATGATCGTCGCCGCCCTCGACGCCCTCTTCGGCGCGCTCCGCGCGTGGCTCGACGGGATGTTCTCCGACCGGGTCTTCGCCACCTCCTTCTTCTCGAACGTGCTGATCGCCGCGCTCATCGTCTTCCTGGGCGACCAGATCGGCGTCGGCGCACAGCTGTCGACGGCGGTGGTCGTGGTGATGGGCATCCGGATCTTCAGCAACGCCGCCGCCATCAGGAGGGCGGTCTTCCATGCCTGAGCAGAAGCCTCGCCGCACCGCGGCGCCGCGTCGGGCAGCCTCCGGCACGGTGTTCGCCCGTCGGGCGCAGCGCCGCAGGGAGCGCGAGAACGCGCCCGAGACGCCGGTGGCCGAGGTGACGCCGGAGGAGATCGAGCGGAGCGAGCGCGCGGCCCGGCTGTCGCGCTCCTTCCTCCGCCCGAGCCGGGGCCAGCTGCTCGTCGCCGCGGTGCTGCTCCTCTTCGGCGTCACGGTGGGGGCGCAGGTGAGGTCCCGGACGGCCGACACCACGTACGAGGACGCGCGGCGCGAGGACCTGGTCCAGCTGCTGGACGCGGCCAACCAGGAGACGCGCAAGCTGGAGTCCGAGCTGACGGAGCTGCGGACGACCCGGGACCGGCTGCAGTCGGGAGCAGATAGCGCGAAGGTGGCGGAGGCGGAGTCGCAGAAGCGCCTGGACAGCCTGGGCATCCTCGCCGGCACCGTGGGCGCCTCCGGCCCCGGTGTGCGGATCACCGTGCTGGACCCCCAGTCCAAGCTCACCGCCTCCATGCTGCTGGACGCGGTGGAGGAGCTGCGCGACGCCGGCGCGGAGGTGATCGAGATCAACGACAGCATCCGGGTGGTCGGGTCGACCTGGTTCGCCGACGGCAAGCAGGGGCTCGTCGTCGATGGCAAGGCGGTGGGGCGTCCCATCGTGATCGACGCCATCGGCGACCCTCAGGCGCTGGAGGGCGCGGCCCGGTTCCGGGGCGGTCTGGTGAGCCAGGTGCAGGCCTCCGCCGTCGCCGGATCGGTGACGATCTCGCGCCCCACCACCGTCACCGTCACCGCACTCCACGAGGTGAAGGCGAACCAGAACGCCCGCCCGGCGTGACCGGCGGGCGCCGATGCTCCACAATCGGTTCCTGAGGACCAACTGAGAAGAGGCGGCCATGAGCTTTCCCGAGGACCTGAAGTACAGCGTCGAGCACGAGTGGGTGCGTTCGGGCAACGGGGCGACCGTGCGCATCGGCATCACGGACTTCGCGGCGTCGGCGCTCGGCGACATCGTGTACGTCTCCCTGCCGACCGTCGGCGAGGAGATCGCCGCGGGGGACGCCTGCGGGGAGCTGGAGTCGACGAAGTCGGTGTCGGAGATCTTCGCTCCCGTGGCAGGTGTCGTCTCCGCCATCAACGACCACCTCGCCGACGCCCCGAACACGGTGAACGAGGACCCGTACGGCAGCGGCTGGCTGTTCGAGCTCGAGGTGTCTGGCGAGGACGAGGTCGACGACCTGCTCGACGCCGACGCCTACGCCGAGCACGTCGGCTCCTGAGCCCCGCCGCTAGACTGACCCGATCGACCGAGGAGACGGACACCTGATGAGCACCTGCCCGAAGTGCGGCGGCCCTGTGGGGCCCGACGTCAACTTCTGCTCCAACTGCGGGGAGAAGCTGCGCAGCAGCTCGGGCGACACCACCGGGGTCCTGCCGGTCATCGGCGTCGACGACCCGCGGGCCGAAGAGCTGTCCATCGAGGACGCCCAGGCGGTGGAGGCGCTGCCCGCCGGGTCGGCCCTGCTGCTGGTGCTCCGCGGGTCAGACAAGGGGGCCCGGTACCTCCTCGACTCCCCGGAGGTGGTCGCCGGGCGGCGCCCCGACTCCGGCATCTTCCTCGACGACATCACCGTGTCGCGGCAGCACTGCCGCTTCACGCGGGCCAACGGGCAGATGACGGTGACCGATCTCGGCAGCCTGAACGGCACGTACGTGAACCGGACCCTCATCGACGGCTCGGTCGTGCTGCGGGCCGGTGACGAGGTCCAGATCGGCAAGTACCGGCTCGACTTCTACGTGAGCTCTCACGGGCTGGGGTGATGGCGCAGCCTCTCAATCGGATCGGGCAGGTGCTGGATGTCCTCAAGGGCGAGTTCCCCGACATCTCGATCTCGAAGATCCGGTTCCTGGAGACCGAGGGGCTGATCTCGCCCGAGCGAGCGCCGTCGGGTTATCGTCGCTACGCCCAGGGCGACATCGAACGCCTGCGCTACGTGCTGCGGGCTCAGAAGAACCACTACCTCCCGCTGAAGGTGATCCGGGAGCACCTGGCGATGATCGACCAGGGCATGGAGCCCCCATCCATGGAGGCGCCCCGGCCAGGGGCGCCGGCCGCCGACGGGCCGCCCGCCGCCGGTGAGACGGTCGAGGCCCGCCCGAAGCGGGCGATCCGGCTCACGCGGCGCGAGCTGCTCGACGTCTCCAAGCTGCCTGAGTCCACCCTCGTGGAGCTGGAGCGCCAGCTCGTCATCCGCCCTCGCCGCGGCACCTCCTTCTACGGGCGGGAGGCGCTCACCCTGGCGGTGGTGGCGCGCAAGCTCATCTCGTACGGGGTCGACGCCCGCCACCTGCGCGCCGTGAAGCACTCCGCGGAGCGCGAGGTCGGGCTGGTGGAGCAGGCGGTGGCGCAGATCCCCCGCCGGCAGGCGAGCCGGGAGACCACTGCCGAGGTCATGCAGCTGGTGATGCATGCGCACGCCGCCCTCATGCAGTCGGCCATCGACAACTGACATAGGCTGGCGGCATGCGCGAGCTGGTCGTCCACGGAGTACGGATCGAGATGCCGTCGGGCATCCCGATGATGCTGCTGAAGGAGGTCGACGGCAGCCGCGCCCTCCCCATCTGGATCGGTGCCAACGAGGCCGCCTCGATCGCGAGCGCGCTGGAGGGGGAGGAGCCGCCCCGCCCGCTGACCCACGACCTCATGGTCGACGTGCTGGAGTCGCTGGGCCACTCGCTGCGTGCGGTGCGGATCACGGAGGTGTCGTCGGGCACCTTCTACGCCGTGCTCGACATCGACGGCGAGGAGATCAGCGCCCGCCCGTCGGACGCCGTCGCGCTCGCGGTGCGCCTCGGCACGCCGATCTACGGCGACGAGGAGCTCCTGGATCAAGTTGGGGTTGAGGTTCAGGTGTCGGGTGACGAGGAGGTCGAGAAGTTCCGCGAGTTCCTCGACCAGATCAGCCCAGAGGACTTCGAGAACCCTCAAGGTGCCTAGTCAGGAGCAACTCTCGACCTCTGGTCGAGGTTGTCCGAGGCGCGCGGTGAGGTGGCGACGGGCGGCGTGTCGGGCCGGGCCGCCGCCGCCTACGGGCCGAGGATCGTTGACCCCGGGTGGCCCCCGGCTTAGCGTGGGGAATACCAGGCCTGGAACTACACGGGCCGGATCACCCAAGGAGAGGGCAGCCATGACCCCGATCATGCAGCCGGACGGCCAGTCGCAAGAGAGCCTGTTCGACGGCGACTTCTCCCCGTTGCCCGAGGACGTCGGCTTCCGAGGGCCCGCCGCCTGCAGCGCCGCCGGGATCACGTACCGGCAGCTCGACTACTGGGCCCGCACCGGCCTGGTCGTGCCCGAGGTGCGCTCGGCCACGGGGTCGGGCAGCCAGCGGCTCTACAGCTTCCGTGACGTGCTGCTGCTCAAGGTCATCAAGCGCCTCATCGACGCCGGCGTCTCGCTGCAGCAGATCCGGACCGCGGTCGAGCACCTCCGCGCTCGCGGTGTGCAGGACCTGACCGGGGTCACCCTGATGAGCGACGGGGTGTCCGTCTACGAGTGCACCTCCGACGACGAGGTCGTCGACCTCCTCAAGGGTGGCCAGGGCATGTTCGGCATCGCGCTCGGCGGTGTGTGGCGCTCCATCGAGGGCACGCTGCACGAGCTGCCCTCGGAGCGGCCCGAGGACAGCCACCACGCCATGGACGAGCTCGCCGCCCGCCGGGCCACCCGCGCCGCCGGCTGACCAGCGCCTCCTGCCCGACCCCCGCCGCCCTGTGGGCGGCGGGGGTCTGTCGCGCTCAGGCACTGGCTCACCCTTCGGAAGTCAACCTGTCTGTCAACCTGTCTGA
>CAKZHP010000119.1 GCA_936924635.1 uncultured Propionibacteriaceae bacterium | reverse complement strand
GGGCCCCCGAGGCGCGGGCGGTGCTCGCTGCGCGGGCGGTCGGACCAGCGGTCGTCACGCGGGCGGTCGCTGCGGGGCCGGTCGTCCCAGGAGCGCGAACGGTCCTCACGAGGGCGGTCGTCACGGTCGCGGTCATCCCGCGACCAGGCACCGCGGGGGCGATCATCGCGAGAACGGTCGTCGCGTGACCATGCACCCCGGGGCCGGTCGTCACGGCCAGCCGAGCGGTCGTCCCGCGACCAGGAGCCCCGGTCGCGGTCATCACGGCCGGCGCTGCGGTCGTCGCGAGCCCAGGAGCTGCGCGGGCGGTCGCCACCCCGGTCGTCACGAGGGCGGTCGTCCCGTGACCAGACGCCGCGCGGGCGGTCGTCCCGGCCGGTCGAACGGTCATCACGGGACCACGAGCTGCGTGGGCGGTCACCACCCCGGTCGTCACGAGGGCGGTCGTCGCGGGACCAGGACCGCGTACGGTCCCCGGCCCGGTCGTCCCGGGGCCGGTCGTCGCGTGACCAGGTGCCGCGCGGGCGGTCATCGCGGTCGGCGGACGGGCCGCCGCGGCGGTCCTCCCGAGGGTTGCCGAAGCGGTCGGTGGTGGCGCGCTGGTCACGGTCGTCGGCCGACCACCGCTTCTTCGGGCCCTTCGCGGGGACCTCGGGGCGAGGCTTGGTGGCGCGGTGCGTGGAGAGACCCTTGGCCTTTCGCTTGTCAGCGCTCCAGCGCTCCTTCTTCCCGGACGCGCGCGCGGGTGACTGCTTGGGCATGTGGACTCATCTCAGAACTCGACACGGACGCCGCGTCAGACGCCTCACCGTGCACCTCGCACGTGGACCGCGCTCAGTCTATCAGCCGGCCACCGTGATCCTGGAGCGACCTCCGACGAAGGCCCGTCAGCTCATCCGCACGTAGTCGACCCTGTCGCTCCAGACCCCGACCACCGAGGCGAGGTGCGGGTCCGATGTCACGGTGAAGAAACGGTTCGGTGACAGCTCGACGCTCGAGGGGTTGGCCTGATCGTCAGTCGCCGGCCCGTTCCGCGCCGCGTCGTACAGCAGCACGTCGCGCTTGGCGTCCACGCCGGACTCAGGGTGCTGCAGCAGGCGGCCTACGGTCGGCCTGCCCGGGCCGAACTGACCGGACTTGTCCCCGTACGTGAGCAAGATGTCGCCGCTGCGGGTGAGCAGCTGGTGGTGGGACGAGGCCTTCAGACCCGTGTCGCGGGGCAGGGACCACGTGCGTCCGCCGTCTCGCGACCAGCTGATGTGCGCACTCACGGTCGAGGTGCGGATGATGGCGACGACGAGGCCGTGACGCAGCACCGTGAGGTTGGGCTCCTGAAGCTCCAGCCCCATGTGACGCCCGATGAAGGACTCCCCCGACGCGGGCCACGTCAGACCTCCGTCGGTGGACCTCACCACCGATGCGGGGCAGTCCACCCCGTCGGGCATCACCCCGTACAACGGAACGAGGAGGTCGCCGTCGGGGAGCTCGACGATGGGACCGTGAGACGCAGCAAGACCGGCGTTGTAGATCTTCCAGGCGATGCCTCGCCGCTCGTTCATGGCTGAACCCACCTGCACCGGCGAGCTCCAGGTCGTGCCCCCGTCGGTGGACCGGGAGACGAACGTGCCGATCAGCGTGGCCTTGCCCTTGGGGTAGCCGGTCCAGTCGGTGCGGAAGAAGTTCATCAGCACCGTCCCGTCCCGCAGCTGCACCAGCTTCGGGTCCCGGTCGTCGACGGCGGCGTCCAGAGCCACCCGGGGCGCCGACCAGGTGCGGCCCTCGTCGGCGCTCACGACCGTCATCAGCCGGCCGTCCTGAGAGATGTGCCCAGAGCCCTCGCGATAGGCGACGAGGAGCCTGCCGTCCTGGAGCCGGATCATGTCCGCGAAGTACGCCCGCCGGCCAGCCGGGGCCGAGGCCACGACGACAGGGCCACGCACAGCGGCGTGCGCCGGCGATGCGACAAGACCGAGACTCGCTCCGGCGCCGAGCGCGGTCGAGCCGAGGACGAAGGAACGACGGGGGATGGGCACGGCACCTCCATTGGCGCGGAACGACGTTTCACATGACACTAGACCCGGCGCCCCCAGGGGGACAAGGGGTCAGGGTCACCCGGCAATCTGCCGCGCTCATGAGAGGTCTCTCATGAAGCGGTGTGAGCGATCCGTCTGCCGATACTGGTGAGGCGCCCCCACGACCAGGAGCTCCCGATGCACAGCCGCGTCTCTCAGCTTGCCCTCGCCGCCGCCCTTGCCCTGGTGGCCGCCTGCGGACCCACCAGCGCCGGCACCGCACCGCAGCCGCTCGCCAGTGTGGCCGTCTCCGGTGCGTCGTCGACCAGGGCGGTCAGCACCAGCGCGAGTCCTGCCTCGTCTCTCCCGGCCACCTCGGCGGCCACGGCGACCACCGGCCGCCCGACCGCGACAGCTCCGGCGACCACGCAGCCCAGCACGCCGAAGGCGACGACCACGACGGCCGCCCCGGCCACGACCCGCGCGGCGGCGACGACCACCCGCCCGGCCGCGACCGCACCCGTGACGACCGCCGCCGCGACCCGTACCCAGGCCGCCACTACCGCCGCCGCGGCCCCGACGGGTGACTGCGTCATCAAGGGCAACATCAACGACAAGGGCGAGAAGATCTACCACGTGCCGGGGCAGCGCTTCTACGACGAGACGAAGATCAGCCTGAGCAAGGGCGAGCGCTGGTTCTGCTCTGAGGAGGCAGCCGTCGCCGCAGGCTGGCGAAGGTCGAAGGTATAGGCGGCCATTGGGCGGCCCGTGAGGCGCTGACTCTGCGGGGAGCCACATGATCGTCCAGTCCCAGGGGCCCTGGCCGGCAGAGCCAGCATCCGTCCACGCGACTTCAGGGCCTGTATCGGACCTTGTCACCGGCCGTCGCACGCGAAGACTGCTCATCTGGAGCGCAACCATTGACCTCGGCGGCCGGGCTCGCGTTGACTGCGGACGAAGGATCCACCCCCAGAGCAAGGAGCCCCGTGCCCTCCACGACCCGCCCCTCTGCCACCCTCGCCCGCCGTGCACTCCTGGAGGCGGCGACCGATGTCTGCCTCGTCACGAGCGCTGCCGCGATGTCGCCAGCAGTCGCCGTCGCGACCCCGGCCGGCGTTGCCGCCGCCGCACCGTTCCCTGTCGGTGCGCGCCCGGACTACCAGATCGGCGGGCCGTACGCCCCGGCGCCGGGTGTTGGCATCGTCATGCGCGACCGCGAGGCCGCACCGGTCCCGGGGGCGTACAACGTCTGCTACGTCAACGGATTCCAGACCCAGCCGAGCGAGATCGACGAGTGGCGTTCAGCTCGACCGCACCTGCTGCTGAAGGACAGCCGGGGCAGGGAGGTCGTTGACGGCGCGTGGGGTGAGACGCTCTTCGACATCCGCACCGAGGCCAAGCGAACCGAGCTCGCCGGCGTGATCGACGCATGGTTCGCAGGGTGCGCCGCCAAGGGCTTCCAGGCCGTGGAGCTCGACAACCTCGACTCCTGGACCCGGTCGAAGCGCCTGATCACGATGGCTCAGACCAAGGCGTTCGCTCGCCTCCTCACGGCGTCGGCGCACCAGCACGGCCTTCTCATCGGCCAGAAGAACGCGGCCGAGCTGGCACCCGTCGGTCGCTCCCTGGGCTTCGACTTCGCGGTCGTGGAGCAGTGCGAGGTCTACACGGAGTGCTCCGACTTCACCGATGTGTACGGGCGGGCGGTGATCGAGATCGAGTACACCACCAACGACGAAGGCCTGGACCCGCAAGCGGTCTTCGCCGCCATGTGCCGCGCCCGCGGGAGCTCGATCTCGTTCGTCATGCGAGACATGCTCGTGGTCCCGGCCGGGCACCCGGACTACCGGGTGCAGTGGTGCTCCTGACCGATCCTCTGCGGTCGCGGCCAAGATGGCCGCCATGACGGGGATCCCTGTCATCTCGACCGCGTCGGTGCCCGAAGGACCCAACGGGCCGATCATCCCGGAGATGAAGGAGGAGGTCACCGACGCGGTCTACGTGCGACGGCGTTGTTCTCCACGAGCAGCTGAGCGAGCAGGCTGACCTCGTTCGCTCAGCCCGCTGACGGTGCCGAGCGGTCGCGTGCCAGGCGGACGAGCGCGGCGCAGAGCGCGGCGAGGTCCTCGCCCTGCACCAGCCCTGCCAGCGTCACGGGATCCTGAGGCAGCCCGGCCTTGGCGGCGCCCTTGAGCGTGAGGGTGTCGAGATGCGGGCGCACCGACGGCCACACCGCCTGGACCTCGCGCAGGAAGATGTCGGCCCCGGTCGGCCCGATCCCGTCGAATCCCTGCACGGCACGGGCGATCGCCGCGGCATCCACCTCGGCCTCGTCACGCAAGCGCCGCAGGTCACCGCCCCACCGGTCCAGCAGCAGGGTGGCGTTGTGGTCGAGCCGGGTCGCGGTGCTGAAGTCGTACCGCCGGTAGCCGCCGCGGCCCAGCGCAGCGACGCGCTGGTTCCACGTGCTCGACCGCAACCTCTGGGGTGTGGTCCAGCCTGCACCGAAGAGCTCACGGGCGCTGGCCAGGGCGGCTCTCGCGCTGATCCGCGCGGACAGCAGCTGGGCGAGCACGAGCAGCTGCCACAACGGACCCGGCTCGTCGGTCAGGACGATCCCAGCCTCCTGGGCCAGGGTGGTGCCCCGTTCCTCGACGAGACGGCGGGCGGTCGCGGCTGCATCCATGAGCCTTGTCTACCCGGTGGCGGGCACCGGTGTCGTTGACAGCTGCCGACCCCCGCCGTTCACCGGGTCGTCGCCGACCGTACGGGTGACAGGGCTAGTCTCCGTACGTGCGCGTGGCCATCGTTGCTGAGAGTTTCCTGCCGCAGGTCAACGGGGTGACCAACTCCGTGCTGCGGGTGCTGGAGCACCTGCACGCCAACGGCCATGAGGCCCTGGTGGTGGCGCCCGCCGACGACGGGGTGCCGGTCGTGTACGAGGGCGCGCCGGTGCTGACCATGAACGCCGTGAGCTTGCCGGTCTACTCCGACGTCCGGGTCGGGCTGTCGCTCACCTCACGCTTCGAGCGCATCTTCGCCGACTGGGCACCCGACGTGATCCACCTGGCCGCCCCGTTCTCCATGGGTTACAACGCGGTCCTCGCGGCGTCACGGATGTCGATCCCGACGGTGGCGGTGTACCAGACCGAGGTCGCCTCCTACGTGGGGCGCTACGGCTGGAGCCGGGTGCAGTCGCTGGTCTGGTACCGGGTGCGCCAGATCCACTCCATGGCGACGCTGAACCTCGCCCCCTCCACGTACACCGCCGACCAGCTGCGGCAGCGCGCGGTGCCCCGCGTGCACATCTGGCGCCGTGGCGTGAACGCCGACCGCTTCCACCCCTCGAAGCGCGACGACGCCCTGCGCGGCGAGCTGGCGCCGAACGGTGAGGTGCTGGTCGGCTACATGGGCCGGCTGGCCCCCGAGAAGCAGGTGGAGGACCTCACCGCGCTGGCCGACGTGCCGGGCGCGCGGCTCGTCATCATCGGTGACGGCCCCCAGCGCGAGGAGCTGGAGCGCCGGCTGCCCGGCGCGGCGTTCCTCGGCAAGCTGGTCGGTGACGAGCTCCCCCCCGCGGTGGCGTCGCTCGACGTCTTCGTCCATCCCGGTGAGCTGGAGACGTTCTGCCAGTCGATCCAGGAGGCCGAGGCCTGCGGCGTGCCGGTGGTGGCCCCGCGCACCGGCGGCCCCATCGACCTGGTGCAGGACGACGTCACCGGTTACCTGTACGAGCCGGGCGACCTCGACGGCCTGCGCACCGCGGTGTCCCGCCTGGTCGACGACCCCGTACACCGGGCACGGCTCGGCGAGCAGGCCCGCGCCTCGGTCCAGCACCGCACCTGGGCCTACATCTGCGACCAGCTGCTCGACTACTACCGCGACGCGATGCGTACGGTGCGGCTGGGCGACCTCGAGGTCGTCTGAGACAGGCGTACGACCTCAGGCCAGCGGCGTCAGTGCCTCCTCGCCGGGGGCGGACAGGCTGAGCACCGCGCGCTGGATCATCGGGTGGCGGGTCAGCTGGTCCTCGATCTGCTGGATGCGGCCCTGCAGCACCGCCTCGGCGTCGTCGGAGGTGAGGTCGACGCTGGCGACGAGGAACACCTTCGACGGGCCGACGTACTCCATGTGCAGGAAGGTCACCTTGTCGACGTCGGGTGAGGCGAGCAACGCCAGCAACGCCCGGTTGCGCAGCTCGGGGCTGACGGCCTGCCCGACCAGAAACTGCCCGTTGCGCAGGATCAGGATGAACGCCACCACGCCCAGCAGCACGCCGACGGCGATGGACCCGATCGCGTCCCACATCGCGTTGCCGGTGACCTGGTGCAGGGCCAGGCCGGCGCCGGCCAGGAGCAGGCCGCCCAGGGCCGCCGCGTCCTCGAAGAACACCGCCCGCAGGGTGGTCTGGGAGGTGTCGAGCACGTACCGCCACGGGTGCAGGTCGAGGCGGGCAGCCGAGGCTCGCGTCTGGCGGAGCGCCTGCAGGAACGAGAACCCCTCCAGCACGAAAGCGACAGCGAGGATGATGTAGCTGAGCGTGTAGCTGGTGGTCTCGCCCTCCTCCTTGAGGGCCGTGATGCCGTGCATGATCGACACGATCGCGCCGGCGACGAACAGGCCGAACGCCGCCACCATTGACCACACGTACGCCTCGCGGCCGTACCCCATCGGATGGTGCTTGTCAGCGGGGCGTACGGACCGGCGCTCCGCCACGAGCAGGAAGACCTCGTTGCCGGTGTCGGCCCACGAGTGCGCGGCCTCGGCCACCATGGAGGCCGACCCGGAGATCACCGCGGCCACCGACTTCGCGATCGCGATCAGGGCGTTGGCCCCGAGCGCGATCAGCACGGTCAGCATAGACTCGCCGCCGGACTCCTCGGGCGGCTCGTCTGTGGAGTCGAGGGACATGGCAAGAGGATCGGTCACGCGTGAACGCTACGCCCCGGCGGCCTACCCCTGCACCCGGGAGGGTACGCCGGCGGGCCTAGGGGCAGTGCCAGCCCACCGGCGCAGCTCCGATCCCCCGCGGCGCCCGCTCGTCCTCCCAGGGTCAAGCGGGCAACCAGCCTCGAGAGGTCAGCAGAACGGGACGGTCGCGTCGGGCATCACGTAGCGGGCCGACACCCAGCCCACGGTGTCACCGCGGTCGGCACCGACCACGTGGTACCAGAGCGTGTTGCCGCCGATGTTCTGCCCCCGCACCTTTCAGGAGACGAACGCCACGGCCCCCTTCTTCCACAGGCCCTCCTTGGCGTCGGCGGTCGACGGCCCCCGGAGCACCCACACGTCGGAGACGGCCGTGGCCTCGATGCCGTTGCCCCCGTCGCAGTAGACACGGAGCCGTGGTTCTGCACGTACCGGGCGGACACCCAGCGCCATCGCCCAACCGGTACCAGATGCTGTTGCCCCGCACGGGGGGTGCCCTCCTGCTTGCGGGTCAGGTTCAGCACCTGGCCCTGCCGGACGGAGCGGTTGGAGGGGGCGCGGGTCGACGGCGACGTACGGACGGTGAGGGTGCTCGTGCCGACCACGGTCCCCGTGGCTCCGGCTGCCTGCGCAGCCGGGGACGCGAAGGCGACGAGTCCTCCGGTGAGCGCGACGCCGGCCAGGGCGCTGGCGGCACGAGTGGCGATGGTGGTCTTGGACGTCCCTCTCTCTGGGGGCCCGCGGGTCCGGGTCTGACCTGTAGACGGACCAGACGTCTCACGGTTGCGGCGAATCCTGGGAACACACCGACAGGCTGATGAGAAGTGCCCTGGACGTACGGTGATCGCTGGAGGAGAAAGGCTCGTGCCTGACTCTCTCAGCTGATCTGCGCGCTGCGGGTGAGGAAGGCGTGCCACTGAGGCTGCGTGCCGATGGCGTCGCTGATGCCGAGCCGCTTCGTGACGGTCTTCAGCGAGGCGCGGGTCTGCGGGTCCCAGGTGCCGGTGATGTCGGTCGGGACGCCCCACACGTGGCGGCAGATCGCCTGCACGCCCTGGCACTGCACCCGGCTCTGGGTGTTGAACCGGCTCAGCCCGCCGCGGGACTCGGTGTCGTCGACATGGATGTGGTTGGCGTGCAGCGAGTCGTAGAGGTAGGTCAGCACGTACGCGAAGTGCAGGTGCAGCCCCGCGGCCAGACGCCAGTACGCGGCGAGCTGCGCCGGCGTGCCCCCTCCCTGCCAGAGGTCGGTGCGGCAGCTCACCTCTCCCCCGCCGGTGACCACCGCGGCGACGTCCAGGGCCCTGCCCGCCCCGTGCATCGACGTGCACTCCGGCTCGTCGCTCACCCACGCCCCGTACGTGCGGATCACCGTCGGCGCGCCCAGACCGGTCGAGGGCAGCCAGCCGACCCACTGCTCCAGCCGTGACGCAGTCTCCGGGTCGATGTGGAGCTGCTTGGGCTGCTGGTCCTCCTCGTACACCAGCCGCGCGCCGCCCAACGACCCGTACTCGGGAAGGCTGTCCCTCGCCACGCACCGCGTCGGCGGTGGGGTCGGGCTGGTCCGGGTCGACACGCAACCCGCCAGCCCCGCGGCCGTCAGCCCCGCCCCCGCGGTGAGGAGTCGCCTTCGGCTCGTACGCACCCGGCGAGACTAGCCCGTCAGGCCGGACGCGCCTCGGCCTCCAGGGCCGCGATGGTGGCCGGGAAGTGGCGGGCGGTGTCCTGAGGCGGGTACGGGCCCGGGCGCGCCGATGCCGTCAGCGCCTGCACCGACGCGGCGCAGACGGCGGCGTCCGGAGCCGCCAGGCCGGCGGCCAGCAGCGTCGCGCACACGCCGGCGAGGGTGTCACCGGAGCCCGCCTGAGCCGTCCACGCCGGGCCGGTCACCGCGACCTGCACCTGGGTGCTCCGCGGCCCGGCCACGTACTGCGTCGAACCCTTCAGCAGCACCGTCACGCCGTACGTGCCGGCCGCCTTGCGCACCGCACCCACCGGGTCGGCCTCGACGTCGGAGCGCTCCATGACCAGCAGCTTCGCCAGCTCGCCCGCGTGCGGGGTGAGCAGAACGTCGGGCCGCCCCAGCTGCTCCGGCACGTACGCGATCGCGTTCGCGTCAACGACGACGGGCAGACCGGTGCCGAGCAGCTCCTGCAGGCGTTCCTTGCCGTCGGGCCGCTCGCCCCAGCCGGATCCGACGAGCCACGCCTGCACCCGGCCCTCGCCGTACACCACGTTCGGCAGCTCGACGGTGAGCGCGCGGCCCACCTCCTCGGGCCCGCAGAAGCGCACCATGCCCGCGCCCGCGTGCACGGCGCCGAACGTGGTGAGGATGCCCGCCCCGGGATAGCCGGGCGAGCCGGTGTCGATGCCCACGACGCCGCGGCTGTACTTGTCGCTGGACGCGTCCGGGTAGGGCCAGGCGGCGGCGACGTCGGCCCGCTCCCACACCACCAGGGGCGGGTCGCTGAGCTCCAGCCCGATGTCGACCAGAGTGACGCGGCCACAGCGCTCGCGGGCGCTGCCCAGCACGTGGCACGGCTTGTACGAGCCGAAGGTCACCGTGCGTGTCGCCCAGAACGACGGCTCGGTCGCGTTCGCCGAGTCGGCCTCCAGGCCCGACGGCAGGTCGCAGGCGACCACGGGCGTACGGCGCTTGCGGCAGGCGGCCGCCAGGGCGGCGACGTCCTCGGGCAGCCCGGCGCGGGCCCCCAGCCCGTACACACCGTCGACGAGCAGGTCGACCCCGTCCAGCAGGGTGTCCACGTCGCCGGACACCTCGGTGCCGCCGGCGGCGGTGAACGCCGCCCAGGCCTCGTCGTGGACCTTCTCGGAGGTGCGCCACGCCATGACGTCGACGTCGGCGGCCAGCGCGGCGCCCGCGAACAGCGCGTCGCCACCGTTGCTCCCCGGCCCGGTCACCACGAGCACCCGGCGACCGTCGCCCAGCTCCTCGCGTACGGCCGCGGCCAGACCCGCCGACGCCCGCTCCATCAGGTCGCTCAGGGGGGCCGACCTCGCGTACGCCTGCTCCGCGGCCCGCACCTGCGCACCCGAGTAGATGTGCTGCATCCTGGGAAGCTCCTCCTTCTCGGCGGCCGCCGGCGCGCCGAGCGGCGCGCCGTCGTCGGCCGCGTAGCCGGTTCAGTATCGCGCACGCCCACCCTGTGCCGGTGACCGGCTGAGACGGCTCTCAGACAGCCGTACGCCCCTCGGCCACCACCATCGCCACCGCCAGACCGCCGTCGTGCGAGAGCGAGAGGTGGAACCCCGTGACCCCGAGCTCCGCCGCCCGGGCGGCCACGGTGCCGCGCACCACCAGCGACGGCCGACTGGTCTCGTCGACCACCACCTCGGCATCGTGCCACCCAAGCCCCGCCGGCGCGCCCAACGCCTTCGCGAGCGCCTCCTTCGCTGCGAACCGGGCAGCCTGAGACGCCGAGCCGAGCGCCGCCTCCGCGGGCGTCAGCAGACGCCCCACCGCGTTCGGGCGTCGCTCGACCATCGCCTGCCAGCGCGCGATCTCGCAGACGTCGACGCCGATGCCGACGATCACTCGACCGTGACCGACTTGGCGAGGTTGCGCGGCTGGTCCACGTCGTGACCGAGCAGCGTGGCCAGCTCGCAGGCGAAGAACTGCAGCGGCACGATCGCCACCAGGGGCTGGAACAGCGTCGGCACCCGCGGCAGCGACAGCAGCACGTCGGCATGGTCGCGCACCTCCTCGTCGCCCTCCTCCGCCAGCACGACGGTGAGGGCGCCGCGGGCCCGGACCTCCTGGATGTTGGAGACGACCTTGTCGTGCAGCTGGTCGCGCCCCTGCGGCGGCACCACCACGAACACCGGCAGGCCCGGCTCGATGAGCGCGATGGGGCCGTGCTTGAGCTCGCCGGCGGCGAAGCCCTCGGCGTGCAGGTAGGAGATCTCCTTGAGCTTCAGCGCCCCCTCCAGCGCCACCGGGTAGCCCGCGTGACGGCCCAGGAACAGCACGGAGCGCCGGTCGACGAAGTCGCGGGCGAGCTGGGCGACCGGCTCCAGGCCGTCGAGCACGCGCTGCATCTTCGCGGGCAGCCCCTCCAGCTCGGCGAGCAGGTCGCGGATCTCGTCGCCGTACTTCGTGCCCTTGACCTGCGCGAGGTAGAGCCCGAGCAGGTAGCAGGCGACCACCTGCGTGGTGAAGCCCTTGGTCGAGGCGACGCCGATCTCGGGACCGGCGTGGGTGTAGATCACCGCGTCGGACTCCCGCGGGATCGTCGCCCCGTTGGTGTTGCAGATCGCGATCACCTTGGCGTGCTGCTCGCGGGCGTGGCGGACGGCCATCAGCGTGTCGGCGGTCTCCCCCGACTGCGAGATCGTCACCACCAGCGTGGTCGGGGTGATGATCGGGTCGCGGTAGCGGAACTCCGAGGCGATCTCCACCTCGGTGGGGATGCGCGTCCAGTGCTCGATGGCGTACTTCGCGACCAGCCCCGCGTAGAACGCCGTGCCGCAGGCGACCACGACGATCTTGTCGATGCGGCGCAGCTCGGCGTCGTCGACGTTCATCTCGTCGAGCACCAGGCGACCGTCGGCGTCGAGGCGCCCCAGCAGGGTGTCGGCAACCGCCTTCGGCTGCTCGAAGATCTCCTTGCGCATGAACCAGTCGTAGCCGCCCTTCTCGGCGGCCGAGAGATCCCAGTCGATCGCGTACGGGGTCGAGGGGGCCGGTGCCCCGTCGAACGTCGTCACCTCGTAGCCGCCCGGCGTGACCTCCACCACCTGGTCGGGGCCCAGCTCGACCGCGTCGCGGGTGAACTCGATGAACGCGGCCACGTCCGAGGCGAGGAACATCTCCCCGTCGCCGACCCCGACCACCAGCGGCGAGCTGCGGCGGGCGGCGACGATACGGTCGGGCGCCTCGGCGTCGACCGCGACGAGGGTGAACGCGCCCTGGAGGCGTACGCACACCGCCCGCATGGCGTCGGACAGCGGAGCTCTCTCGACCTCCAGGCCGAGCAGCTGCGCGGCGACCTCGGTGTCGGTCTCGCTGGCGAAGGTGATGCCCTGCGCCTCCAGCTCGGCGCGCAGCGCGGCGGAGTTCTCGATGATGCCGTTGTGCACGAGCGCGACGCGCCCGTTCTGCGAGAGGTGCGGGTGGGCGTTGCGGTCGGTCGGCCCGCCGTGGGTCGCCCAGCGGGTGTGCCCGATGCCCTGGTGCGCCTCGGGCAGCGGGTGCTCGGCGAGCTCTCCCTCCAGGTTCTTGAGCTTGCCGGCCTTCTTGGCGTACGCGATCCTGCCGTCGGCCACCAGCGCCACCCCGGCGGAGTCGTACCCCCGGTACTCCATCCGCCGCAGCCCGCCGACCACCACCTGCTCGGCCGACCTCGGCCCGACGTACCCGACGATTCCGCACATGGCGGTCACTGTAACCGCGAGCCTCCGTCGGTTGAGCGAACATCTCCTGAGCGCATCAGATGGGCCACGCTCCGCTGGTTGAGTGAGCATCTCCTGAGCCTGCGAAGGAGTGGGAGTCGAAACCGGGCCGGCCGAGCGGAGCGAGGCCGAGCGGGGGAGGGGGGGGGGGCCAACCCGGGGCGGGGGGGGGGGAGGGGGGCGGAGCCGCCAGCACCACGACCCGTACACCCCGGCCTCGCGGCAACGTGGGAGCTGGTTTCGACGCGGCTCCTCTTCGCAAGCTCAGAGGATCCTTGCTCAACCTCCGTGGCCCGAGTGGACACGTCCCGCCCTGCCTGGGATCGTTCACGGTCGGAGGTGGATGCATGGAGGCTCCCGAGGACCCGCACGGCCCGTACCTGACGCTGAGCCGCGCCGACTGGGCCGAGCTGGCGCAGAGCCACGCCCTGGGCCTGAGCGAGGAGACGCTGCGGCGGATCAGGGCCACCGGCGACCCCATCGACCTCGACCAGGTGCGACAGGTCTACCTGCCGCTGACCGAGCTGGTCCGCCTCTACATCCAGGACACCGGCCGCCTCTACCGCGCGCAGAACCGTTACCTCGGCCTCACGGCCGACAAGACGCCGTTCGTGATCGGCGTCGCCGGCTCGGTGGCGGTGGGCAAGTCGACCACGTCGCGACTGCTGCGCGAGCTGCTGCGGCAGCAGGGCGCCACCGTCGACCTGGTCACCACCGACGGCTTCCTCTTCCCCAACGCCGAGCTGGAGCGACGCGGGCTGCTGGAGCGCAAGGGCTTCCCGGAGTCGTACGACCGACGGGCCCTGGTGCGGTTCGTGCGTGACGTGAAGTCCGGTGTCGCCGAGGTGACGGCGCCGGTCTACTCGCACCTCGTGTACGACATCGTGCCCGGCGAGCACATCACCGTCAGCCGGCCGGACGTGCTCGTCGTCGAGGGCCTCAACGTGCTGCAGCCGCCGCCGCTGCGGGCCGACGGCCATGTCGGGCTGGCGGTGAGCGACTTCTTCGACTTCAGCGTGTACGTCGACGCGGACGAGCCCGTGATCCGGGACTGGTTCACCGAACGTTTCCTGCACCTCCGCGAGACGGCGTTCCGCGACCCGCAGTCCTTCTTCGCGCAGTTCGCGGTGCTGTCGCAGGAGCAGGCGGTCGAGATGGCCCGCTCGGTGTGGGACGGCATCAACGGCCCCAACCTGCGCGACAACATCCTCCCCACCCGCGACCGGGCCACCGTGGTGCTGCACAAGGGCGAGAACCACGACATCGAGCGGGTGCAGATCCGCAAGGTCTGAGGCCGCCGCTGCCCGGTCGAGACGTCAGTGACCAAGATCAGTGACCGAGCGGGATCCGATCGATCGCTCAGTTGAAGGCTAGAATCATGTACATGACGACTCTTTCGGTGGCCGATGCCCGCGCGAGTCTCTCTCGCCTCATCGAGTCGGCGGTGAGCACCCATGAGCGTTTTGAGGTGACCCGCAACGGCGACCGAGTGGCCGTCCTTCTCAGCGCTGAGGACTACGACAGCCTGCTGGAGACGCTCGACGTGCTCAGCACACCCGAGGAGGTCCAGCAGCTGACCGCCGGGATCGCGGAGATCGCGCGTGGGGACGTCGTCAGCGCCGACGAGGTGGCCGCAGCGATGCGACGCCGCGAATGACGTACGAGGTCGTCTTCAGCCGCTCCGCCAAGCGCAGCCTCACCGAGCAGCTGCCCGAAGGCGTTGCCGCGGCGGCGTTCGAGTTCATCATGGGCCCGCTCCGCGAGAACCCGCGCCGCGTCGGCAAGCCCCTGCGCGAGCCGTTGGCACCCCTGTACTCGGCCCGGCGAGGCGACTACCGGGTCGTGTACGGCATCGCCGACGACGTGCTGGAGATCCACATCGTCCCTGTCTCACACCGGCGCGACGCCTACCGCTGAGCAGCCCGACCCCCGTCGCTTCGACGCGTGCTCGGCCCCGGCCGGCATCTCCCCGTCGTAGCGGACCTCGATGCCCCGCTGCCCGACGGTCAGCCCAGAGCGCGCCTCATGTCCGCCGGCAGCGACTCCAGCAGCCGCAGCCAGATCTCGCTCGCTGTCGGGTAGCTCGGCACCGCGTGCCGGAGCACGTGCACCGGCACCTCACCGACGATCGCGATGGTCGCGCCGTGTACCAGCTCGGCGACCTCCGGGCCGACGAACGTGGCACCCACCAGCACGCGCCGGTCGGCGTCGACGACCAGCTGCGCGTTCCCCTCGACCGTGTCGCGCAGCAGGGAGACCCCCGACGCCGAGGAGATCGGCACCTGTGCGGTGACGACCTCGATCCCGGCGTCGCGCGCCTGCTGCTCCGTCATCCCGACGCTCGCCACCTGCGGGTCGGTGAACACCACCTGGGGCACGGGGACCTCGCGCCGCGGCTCGTACGCCGCCGGCCCACCCGCCGACGCCGCGATCCGCGCGCCGAGCACCCGCGCGCGGTACTTGCCCCAGTGCGTCAGCTGCGGCTCCCCGCTCGCGTCACCGACCGCCAGCAGCCACGCGGGCGTACGGCCCTGCAGTACGTCGTCGCTCGTCAGGCCCACGTTGGCCAGGCCGAGGTCGTCGAGGCGAGGGCGTCGGCCCGTCGCGACCAGCACCTCGTCCACCACCAGCGCCGTGCCGCCCACGGTGAGCGTGACCTCTCCGCCGTGCACGCGCCCGAGGCCGGTGTCGCGCGCATCCTTGCGTGCACACGCGGTGACGTCGGCGCCCAACCGCACCTCGACGCCGCGCTGCTCCAGCCCGGCCTGCACGGCCTCGCCGACGAACGGTTCGTACGCCCCCAGCAGCCGCTCCCCCCGCACCAGCATCGTCACCCGCGACCCCATCGCCGCCAGCCAGGTCGCCGCTTCGCAGGCCACCACGCCGCCGCCGACGACGGCCAGACGCCCCGGCACCTCGACCACACCGGTGGCGTCGCGCGAGCCCCACGGCAGTGCATCAGCGAAGGCCTCGGGCACCACGGCCTCGCTGCCGGTGGCGATCACGACCGCCTTCCGAGCGGTGAGCACGCGGGTGCCAGACGTGCCGGTCACCGTGACCGTACGCGGCCCCGTCAGTCGCGCCTCCCCGCGCACCACGTGGAGCCCCGCCTCGTTCGCCCACGACACCTGCCCCGCGTCGTCGTACGACGACACCCACTCGTCACGACGCTTCGTCAGGCCACGGATGTCAATCGCCGCCTCGCTCAGCCCACCCAGGTCGGCGGTGACCGCCGCGACCTCGACCGGGCGCAGCAGGGCCTTGCTGGGCATGCACGCCCAGTACGAGCACTCGCCACCGACCAGCTCCCGCTCCACCAGGCAGGCAGTGAGGTCGGTCCCCTCGATCGCGTACTGGGCCGCGTTCTCCCCCACCGGCCCGGCGCCGATGACCACCACGTCGTACTCGTCGCTCATGCAAGCGAGACTAGGTCAGACCTCCTGCATCGCCTTCGCGGTGGTGACCATGCGGGTGACCCACTCGCGCTGCGGCTCGGTCAGCGGCCGCCCGGCCGCGTCGGTGTGCTCCCACGCCACCCCGATCACCGAGCGCAGCACCACCCAGTCGCGGGCTCGGCGCTCGTCCAGCTCGGCGGTGTCGACGAGCGTGAAGAACCGCTCCCGGATCCCGTTGCCGGGGTCGTCCCCGAGCTCGTCCCAGCGGTTCCAGAGCGCGGGCGCCGGTTCGTACGCGGGGTCACCGGCGAACCCCTTGGGGTCGATGACCAGCCAGTCCCGCCGCTCGCCGGCGAGCACGTTCTCGTAGTGCAGGTCGCCGTGGATCACCGCCGACGGCTCCTCGGCCAGCAGCCGGGGCGCCGCGGTCAGCGCCTGCTCCACGAACCGTGGCGGCGCCGCCCCGCGCGGCAGCGTACGCACCTGCTCGAGCCAGCGCGTCACCAGCTCCCGGACGTCTCGCAGCCTGGGTGACGGTGGCCGGTGCAGCAGCCCGTACAGCTCGCCCACCTCCCGGCACGCGTCCAGGTCCCAGGCCTCGGTGAGGTCGCCCGGGCCCAGCCGCTCCAGCAGCAGCACCCCACGACGCGGGTCGGCCCCCCAGAGCTCCACCGCCCCCTGGCCCGCCCACTGCTGCAGCGCCACGGTCTCCCCCGCCGACTCCTCGTCGACCCGTCCCAGCTTGAGCGCTGCCCGGCGGCCGGCGGCGTCCACGACCGGCGCCACCATCGCCGTCGCACCCGACCATGGCTCACCGTCGTACGTCAGCTCCCAGGTGTCCGTGATCTCGTCGGCCAGCGCCGGGAGCCTGGCCAGCCACTCCGGCCACCCGCGCCCGAGCACCCGCAACGACTCCAGCCCGGCCGGGAGGGGGTACGGGAGACGGGCCATCTGGGCAGCGTACGACGACGCCCCACCAGCCCTCGCACCAGAATGGCGGTGTGAGCACCAGGCTGCCCGAGATCCCCCAGCGCGCGGAGGCGCCGGCCCCCAGGGCCACGACCGTGGAGGCCGTGAGCCTGGGGCGGGCGCGGTGGCCTCCGTCATCGGGGGTGTGGTCGAGGCGTTCTGGGCCGGCGGCGCCCACGCCGGCCTCTTCGGCCCCGGCTCGCTCGGCACCCATGCCGCGCTCACGGCGGCCGTCCTGGCCGGGGTGGTCTTCGCGGGCCTCTACGTCGTGGTCGAGCGCCGCAGCCAGCGCTGGCGACTGCGGCCTGGGCTGCCCCGCCGGGTCCTCGACCTGGTCGGCCTCACGGTGGTGCACGCGCTGCTCGCGATGCTGAGCGTGGCAGGCATGTTCTGGGTGTTCAGCGAGGTCTTCGGGGGTCCGCCTCGACCCGTACGCCGGGGCCTTCGTGGTGGGTCTCGCCTGCGGCGCGACCTCGTACCTGACGGCCACCAGCGCCGGGCGGCTCACGACCGAGGGCCTGTCCTGGCTGATCGCGGCGTTCCTGGGCGCCGGGGCGACCACCAGCGCGCTGACCTCGTCGAACCCGCGCTGGTGGCGCTCTTACTTCAGCGCGCTCGGCGAGAAGAGCGACCAGGCCAGCCTCGGGTTCAACCTCACGCTGGTGGTGACCGGCCTCGCGCTCACCACGCTGTCGGGCTTCCTCACCGCCGACCTCACCCGCTGGGCGCGGCACGACGGCGTCGCGGAGTGGAAGGTACGAGTGGTGCGCATCGCATTCGGGACCCTCGGGATCATGGTGGCGTGCGTCGGCCTGGTGCCGGTCGACGTCAGCTTCACGGTGCACAACACGGTCGCGTACGGGCTGGTGGCCGCGTTCGCCGTGCTGGTGCTCGCCGTGGTGGTGCTGCTGGGCGGGCTGTCACGATCGTTCCGGCTCACCACGTACGTCGCTCTTGCGCTCCTCGCGGCCGCCGTTGTGCTCCACCTGGTGGTGGGTTACTACAACACCACCGCGTTCCAGATGGTCAGCGTGACCACGATGCTCGCCTGGCTCGTGCTGTTCGTGCGGGCGGTCGCCGCGGCAGGCGTTGACCACCCCGTGGGGCCCGGGCCCGACGAGCCGCAGTCAGAGAGCCGCGCGCTCCCGCACCACGCCGGCTAGCCGGTCGCAGATCTCCTGCGCCTGCGCCTCTGTCGGCGCCTCCACCATCACCCGCACCACCGGCTCGGTGCCCGACGGCCGCAGCAGCACCCGCCCGGTCGACCCCAGCTCCTTCGACGCCGCGGTCACGGCGGCCTTGATCTCCAGGTCGCCGCCGGCGCGCAGCTTGTCGACGCCCTTGACGTTCACCATCACCTGGGGCAACCGGGTCATCACGGATGCCAGCTCGGCCAGCGTCTTGCCCGTCCGCGCCATGCGGGCCGTGAGGTGCAGGCCCGTCAGCACACCGTCGCCGGTGGTCGCGAACTCGCTCATGATGACGTGGCCCGACTGCTCGCCGCCGAGCGTGAACCCGTTGGCGTTCATCGACTCCAGCACGTAGCGATCGCCGACCTTCGTCTGGTCGACGCGGATGCCGTGCTCGCGCATGGCGTTGACGAACCCCAGGTTGCTCATCACCGTCGCCACCACGGTGTCGGAGGCCAGCTCGTTGGCCTCCTTGAGCGCCAGGGCCAGCACGGCCAGGATCTGGTCGCCGTCGACGACGTTGCCCTCGGCGTCGACGGCCAGGCAGCGGTCGGCGTCACCGTCGAGCGCGATGCCCAGGTCGGCCTTGTGCTCCACCACGGCGGTCTGCAGCAGCTCCAGGTGGGTCGAGCCGACACCGTCGTTGATGTTCAGCCCGTCGGGCTCGAAGTGGATCGGCACCACCTCCGCGCCCTGCGCGGCGAACGCGGCCGGCCCTGTCATCGACGCCGCGCCGTGAGCGCAGTCGATCACGATCTTGATGCCCTCGAGGCTGGAGTCGGCGCCCAGCGAGGCGACCAGATGAGCGACGTACGCGTCCACCGCGCCCGGGTCGTCGGTGACCCGGCCCACGTCGGCACCCGTGGGGCGTACGCCCTCGGCACCCAGGCGCTCCTCGATCGCGTCCTCGAGGTCGTCGTCGAGCTTGATCCCGCCGCGAGCGACGAACTTGATGCCGTTGTCGGGCATCGGGTTGTGGGAGGCCGACAGCACGACGCCCAGGTCGGCGCCGGTCGAGGCCACGAGGTACGCGACCCCGGGCGTCGGCACCACGCCGAGGCGCACCACGTCGACGCCGGAGGATGCGAGCCCGGCCACGACGGCGGCCTCCAGGAACTCGCCGGAGGCTCGCGGGTCACGGCCCACCAACGCACGAGGGCGAGGCCCGGAGAACACTCCGGCCTCGCCCAGCACGTGCGCCGCGGAGACAGAGAGCGCCAGGGCGAGGCCAGCCGTGAGGTCGGCGTTGGCCACGCCACGGACACCATCGGTGCCGAAGAGACGCCCCATGCGTCTGGGGGTCAGCGCTTGCTGTACTGAGGAGCCTTGCGGGCCTTCTTGAGACCAGCCTTCTTGCGCTCCTTGATCCGCGCGTCGCGCGTCAGCATGCCAGCCTTCTTCAGCGCGGGGCGCGAGGCCTCGGCGTCAGCGGCGTTCAGCGCGCGGGCCACACCGAGGCGCAGCGCACCGGCCTGGCCGGTCACGCCGCCACCGGCGATGCGGGCGATGACGTCGTACGAGCCGGCGACGGCCGCGGTCTCCAGCGGCTCAGAGGCGATCTGCTGGTGCACCTTGTTCGGGAAGTAGTCCTCGAGGGTGCGGCCGTTGATGGTCCAGGTGCCGCTGCCGGGCACGAGGCGAACGCGCGCCACGGCCTCCTTGCGACGGCCGGTGCCACCGGTGTTGGTGACGACCGCCGGGCGGCTGCTCGGCGTCGCCGACTGCGGCGTGGCCTCGGAACGGTAGGCGATCTGCCGGTCGTTCTCGTCGGTGAAACCCTCGTAGGTCTCGTTTTCGACGTCGGTCATGGTCTCGTCGGCGACGGTGTCAGACATGGACGGCTCTCTCACTGGGCGATCTGGGTGATCTCGTACGGGCTCGGCTTCTGCGCCTTGTGCGGGTGCTCGGAGCCGGAGTAGACCTTGAGCTTGCCGATCATCTGACGGCTCAGCTTGTTCTTGGGCAGCATGCCCCACACGGCCAGCTCGACGGCCTTGCGCGGGTCCTTGGCCAGCAGCTCGCCGTACGCGATCTGCTTCAGGCCACCAGGGCGGCCGGAGTGACGGATCGCCATCTTGTCGGTCGCCTTCTTTCCCGTTAGGGCGATCTTGCTGGCGTTGATGACGACGACGAAGTCGCCCGTGTCGACGTGCGGCGCGAAGGTGGGCTTGTGCTTGCCACGCAGGAGCGTCGCGGCGGTCACCGCAAGACGACCGAGGACGATGTCCTCAGCGTCGATGACGTGCCAGTTCCTGGTCACCTCGCCAGGCTTGGGGCTGTACGTAGACACGGGATCGGTCCCACCTTTTGTCGTCTGCTGTCTGCTGGGCTGCCGCGGGTCGGAACCACCGGGCACAACAGCAGGCAACACTACCTCCGCGGGCGGGGTTCGGCAAAACCACGCGGACGGGCCCGTGCCGCCGCCCTAGACTCGCCGGACCCTGTCAGGCCAGCGAAGGAGACCCCGATGACGAACCCAGCGCACGACCCGTCCAGCGACGAGCCGCAAGACACGACCTCGACCGACGAGCTCCACCCCGACGGCGTCGGGGCCACCATCACCGAGGAGCCGAGCACCTTCGAGCCCGAGGAGGCCGACGAGACCGCGGCTCCCTGATCCGTACGCCGCAGACCGGGGTCGCGCTCAGAGGAAGCGCACCCAGTTGGCGCCGGCCCCGGTCTCCTGGCGGTCGCTCTCGACCAGCGTCCCGTCGGGCTGAACGGCGTACAGGGTGACGGTGGTCGACTTCTCACCGGTCACCAGCACGGACGAGCCGTCGGGCGTCACGCCGAAGCCGCGCGGCTGCTTCTCGGTGGAGATGAACGCCGTCGGCGTCTGCGGGTCGCCCGCCAGGCCGACGGGCACCGTCGCCAGCTCCGACTCCGTACGCTCGCTCGTCCAGAGGAACTTCTCGTCATGGGAGAGGTGCAGGTCGGCGCCCCAGATGAAGTGGTTCTCGACCGGGTCCGCGCCGAAGTGGCTGTGGCCCAGACCGTGCTCCTGGTTCACGACGACCGTCTGGCTCTCCAGCGTCAGGTCGCCGCTGTCGACGTCGCGCCGGTAGTGCAGCACCTCGCCGGAGTACTCGGTCACCACGTACAGAGCGGTCTCGTTGGCGTTCAGCACCAGGTGCCGCGGGCCGCAGCCCTCCGGGGTGGCGAAGGTGGCGCCCTCGGTGAGGCCCGACTCGGGAGTGATCGCGTAGCGCGCGACCAGGTCGTCACCCAGCGACACCATGTACGCGAACCGCCCGTCGCGGGTGGCCGCGACCGAGTGCAGGTTGCGGTGCTGGACCTGGTTGCCGGGCGCGCCCAGACGGCCACCCTCGACCGGCCAGCACTGCCCGAACCCTCCGCCGTACGACACCCCCAGCAGCTGGTCGCCGCGGGGCGTCAGCGTCAGGTAGGTGATGGACTCGTCGACCTCGCGGCGGTCGAGCACCTCCAGCTCACCGGTGGCCGGGTCGTACGCACAGGTCGAGATCGTGAACGGGTCCTTGCCCGCCACGTACACGAGGTTGCGCTCGGTGTCGACGGCGAGCGTGCCGCAGTCCTGCGCCACCTCGCTGACGGCCAGCCGGGCCAGCGTGCCGTCCTGGATCCGGAACGTGGACACCGTCCCCCCGCCGGCGTTGGCGACGAGGGCAGTCACTGGTGCGCTCATGCCCTCACTCTAGGCGCTGGGGCCCACGCCTGGGTCAGGCGTCGAAGGTAGCGGTGTCGATCACGAAGCGGTAGCGCACGTCGGAGCCCACGACCCGGTCGTACGCCTCCGTGATGTCCTCACCACCGATGACCTCCACCTTCGCGGCGATGCCGTGCTCGGCGCAGAAGTCGAGCATCTCCTGCGTCTCGGCGATGCCGCCGATCATGCTGCCCGCGACCGACTTGCGCTTGCCGAGGGCGTTGATCGAGAGGGAGACCGGCTGCTCGGGCAGGCCCACGTTGACCAGCGTCCCGCCGATGGCCAGGCAGTTCACCAACGGGGTGAAGTCCTGCGTGGCCGACACCGTCGACACGATGAGGTCGAAGCTGCCGGCCAGCTCCGCGTACGTGCCTTCCTCGCTGGTGGCGTAGTAGGCGGTCGCACCGAACGCACGCCCGTCCGCCTCCTTGCTGCGCGTCTGGGAGATCACCGACACCTCGGCGCCCATGGCGGCCGCGATCTGCACCCCCATGTGGCCGAGGCCGCCCATGCCGACGATGGCGACGCGCGTGCCGGGCCCGACGCCGTACCGCTTCAGGGGTGAGTAGAGCGTGATGCCCGCGCACATCAGCGGGGCGGCGACGTCGAGCGGGAGGGACTCGGGGATCCGCAGCACGTAGTCCTGCTCCACCGTGATGCCCTGCGAGTAGCCGCCCGCGGTGGGCTCGCCGTCGCGGCCGATGTCGTTGTAGGTGAACACCGCGTCAGCGCAGAACTGCTCGTCGCCGCGCTCGCAGAACTCGCACGAGCCGCAGGAGTCGACGAAGCAGCCCACCCCGACGTGGTCACCGACGGCGACCTTGGTGACGTCGGAGCCGACCTGGGTCACGACCCCGGCGAGCTCGTGGCCGGGGACCAGCGGGTAGCTCACCTCGCCCCACTCGCCGCGCGCGGTGTGGATGTCGGAGTGGCAGATGCCGGCGTAGCGGACCTCGAAGTACACCTCGGTCGGCCCCGGCTCCCGGCGCGTGATGGTGGTCTTGCGGAACGGGGCGGTCGCCGACTCGACGGCGTACGCGGTGACTTCAGGCACGAGGGTCCTCCAACGAGCTCGCGGGTTGAGGCACCCATCCTGCCCCACGGGCGCGCCGCCGGCGCCGGTGGCTCAGCCCCTGACGAAGCCCAGGATCCCGTCGGCGACCATCTGGATGGCGATCGCCGCCAGCAGCAGGCCGGCGATGCGCGTGAGCAGCGTGATCCCGGCCTCCTTGAGCAGCCGGCGCGCCACCTCGGCGAACCGGAGCACGCCGAACACCAGCACCATGGCGGTGACGACGGCGCAGGCCACGACCAGGGTCCCCTGCGCCCCGGGGCTGGTCTGCACCGCGAGCATGGTGGCGACGATCGCACCCGGTCCGGCGAGCAACGGGGTGCCGAGCGGCACGATCGCGACGTTCACCGCTGCGTCCGCGTCCTCGGTCACCTCGACCTTGTCGAACTTGCCGGTCAGCAGCTCGAACGCGGCCACCAGCAGGAGCAGCCCGCCGGAGACCTGCAGCGCCTGCACCGAGATGTGGAGGTAGTCGAAGATCGCCTTGCCGAAGAACCCGAAGATGCCGATCACGCCCAGGGCCACCACCGCGGCCTTCGCGGCCGCCGAGTTGCGCTGCGACGGCGACATCCGCCGCGTCAGCGCCAAGAAAATCGGCAGCAGGCCGGGCGGGTCGAGGATCACCCAGAGCGTGAGCAGTGTCGAGGTGTAGAGATACCCGAGCCCGTTCATCGCCCTCCCTTCCTGGCGCACCCTATCCCGCGGGCACGGGCCACCGGGGAGCCGCCGGTAGGCTGCGCCGGTGACCACGAGCGAGCGCGACCACGGGCCGCGCGTGCGCCGGGAGGTCGTCAGCTACGTCCGGCGCAGCGCGCGTATGAACCCGTCGCAGCAGAGGGCCTGGGAGACGTACGCCCCCCGCTACCTCGTCGACGTCGCCCGCGACCGTCTCTCCACCTCCGTGGCCGCACAACCGCCGCTCGACTGGGCAGCGATCTTCGGCCGGGAGGCACCCCTGGTGGTAGACATCGGGCCGGGCAACGGTGACTCGCTGCTGGCGGCCGCCCAGGCCGACCCTGGCCGCGACGTGGTCGGCTTCGAGGTGTTCGAGCCCTCGCTGGCCTCGGCGCTGGGCCGGCTGGGTGGGCACGACGTGACGAACGCCCGCGTGGTGATGGCCGACGGCGTCGCCGGCCTCACCCACCTGGTGGCGCCGGCGTCGTTGACCGAGGTGCGCATCTTCTTCCCCGACCCCTGGCACAAGGCGCGTCACCACAAGCGGCGTCTGGTGTCGCCGGCGTTCGCGCAGCTGGTCGCCGACCGGTTGCTGCCCGGCGGCGTGCTGCGCCTGGCGACCGACTGGGAGGACTACGCGCTGGCCATGCGCGAGGTGCTGGACGCGTCGGCTCTGGAGAACGACCACGAGGGCTGGGCGCCGCGGTTCGCGGAGCGACCGATGACGAAGTACGAGCAACGCGGGCTCGACGCCGGGCGCGCGGTGCATGACCTCACCTACCGGCGGCCGGCATGACGGTGCGCTGGCGCCTGGACATCGCCTACGACGGCACCGGCTTCAGCGGCTGGGCGACCCAGCGCGGGCTGCGTACGGTGCAGGGCGAGCTGGAGATCTGGATCGCGCGCGTGCTGCGCCTGGAGACGCCCGTCGCGCTGACCTGCGCGGGGCGCACGGACTCGGGCGTGCACGCTCGCGGGCAGGTGGCCCACCTCGACCTGCCCGAGACCATGAGCGGCGGCCAGCACGGTGAGGAGGACACCGGGACGCTGCTGCTGCGTCGCCTGGCCCGCGCGCTCCCCCGCGACGTGGCCGTCCGGGCCGTACGTCGCGCACCCGACGGGTTCGACGCCCGGTTCTCCGCTGTGTGGCGCCGCTACGTCTACCGCCTCTGGGACTCCCCCGCCGCCGCCGACCCGCTGCGCCGCAACCACGTCGCACTGGTGCCGGGGCCGGTGGACGTGGACTCCCTCGCCGCCGCGGCCCAGCCGCTGCTGGGGCTGCACGACTTCGCCGCGCTGTGCAAGCCGCGGGAGGGCGCCACGACCGTGCGCGACCTGCAGCGGGTGCACCCCATGCGGCTGGCCGACGGCACGATCGAGGTGACCGTACGCGCCGACGCGTTCTGCCACTCGATGGTGCGCTCGCTGATGGGCGCGCTCACGGCCGTGGCCACGGGCCGCCGCACGGTGGAGTGGTGCGCGGGGCTGCTGGAGGCCGGGGCGAGAGCGGGGGACGTACAGGTGATGCCCGCCTGCGGCCTGACGCTGGAGGAGGTCGGCTACCCGCCCGACGACCTGCTGTCTGAGCGGGCGACGCAGGCACGAGCGGTCAGGGAGGCGTTGTGAGCCACTACTTCCAGACCCCTTCCGGCACGGAGAAGCGGTTCACCGTGCCGATGCGCCTGCTCGGCCACGACGTGGAGCTGGAGTCTGCCCGGGGTGTCTTCTCCGGCGACGGTCTCGACGCCGGCACGGCCGTGCTGCTGCGCACGGTCGAGCCGCCCACCGGAGCCGTACGCGTGCTCGACCTCGGCTGCGGCATCGGGCCGATCACCGTCGCACTCGGCCTGGCGTCCCCAGAGGCGCGGATCACGGCCGTGGACGTGAACGAGCGGGCCCTGGCGCTCACGGCGTCGAACGCCGCTCGGACGAGCATCGCCGACCGTGTCACCGTGGTCCACCCCGACGACGTGCCGGCCGAGCTGGCCTTCGACCAGATCTGGTCCAACCCGCCGATCCGCATCGGCAAGGCCGCCCTGCACGCGCTGCTGGAGCAGTGGCTGCCGCGGCTGACGCCGGCCGGGGTGGCGTACCTCGTGGTCGCCCGCAACCTGGGCGCTGACTCGCTCGCGGTCTGGATCGAGCAGAACGGCTGGGGCTGCAGCCGGCTGGCCAGCGCCAAGGGGTTCCGCGTGCTGGCCGTCACGCGCACGGTGTAGCGCGCGAATCCGCCCCGCCCGCCCCGACGGCGTGCTATCCAGGTGCTGACCCGCCGGCCTCGGCGGTCTCAGGAACCAGCACTAGGAGACACCATGGGTTTCGCCGACGACTTCAAGGCCAAGGCCAGCGAGCTGCTCGATGACGCGAAGGACGCCTTCGCCGACGCCAAGGACAAGGTGGAAGACCTCATCGACGGTGACGACGACCAGCGCGACGAGCACGACGACGCCGCTGTCGACACCTCTGCGCCGGTGACCGACACCTGGAGCAGCACGACCGGCACCGACCCGGTCCAGGACGACACCACCGTGGGCGACGACGTGTCCGGCACCCCCGGCGACACGTGGGGCACCGACAGCGACACCGTCAACCGCGACACCGTGCTGGCCGGCGACGAGAGCGTCGAGAACTCCTTCACCGGCACCACGGGCGACGACGCAGGGGCAGTCAGCGACGTGTACGAGCGCGCGCTGCACCACACCGAGGACATCGCCGGCGACGCCGGGCGGGGCTCCGACGACACCATCCACTGAGCCACCAGAGGATCCGTTCGAGGGCTGCGGAATAGCCCCACCCTGAAGTAGGTTTCACCCACCACAGGCGGGGCGTACACGTTCGGCCCTCAGAAAGTGAAGGAGCACGTCATGGGACTCGGTGACAAGATCAAGAACAGCACGAACGAGGCTCTGGGCAAGGCCAAGGAGGGCATCGGCGACGCGCTGAACAACCCCGAGCTCGAGCGCGAGGGCGAGCAGCAGCAGTCCGAGGCTCGCGCCGCCAAGGCCGAGCACGAGGTGCACGCCAAGGCCGAGGAGGCCAAGGACGCCGTCGAGAACAAGGCCGACCAGGTCGGCGACGACATCGCCAACGCGGCCGACCGCGCCAAGGACAAGCTCGACCGTACGTTCTGAGCGAACGCGAACGACTCCGACGGGCGTCGGCTCCCCCGGGAGCCGGCGCCCGTCGCCGTTGCGCTGGCTGGTGGGCTGTCAGGCGCGCTGGTACGTGACCGCGCGCAGCACCTCGGGCCACTGCCGGTCCAGGCGCGAACCGCCCGCCACCACCCCGCCCGCGAGCACCAGACCGCCCGTCACGAGAGCGACGGGCACCGCGACCGCGTACGCCCAGGGCTCGGTGTAGGCCAGGACCGCCACCACCACGGCGGGGGCGGAGAGGAGCGCGCTCACGGTCACCGTGACCGCGGCGGCCAGCACCGAGGCGAGCCCCCCGCCGGCGCCCTTGCCGAACGGGTTCGCCCCCGGCGGCGGCACCTCCACCTGCACCACGGCGCCGACCAGGCTGCCGACCCCCAGCGAGCACAGCATCGTGGTCAGCGAGGCGGCGGCGAGCGGCACCAGGTGGACGACGCCGAGGGTGAGCACCACCACCACGACCACCACCGCGAGCAGCGGAGTCATCAGCAGCAGGAAGGTGAGCGCTCGCCCGAGCCGGTCCATCCAGCCGCGCAGCCCGGTGGCGAGATGCAGCCAGAGCGCGGTCCCGTCGTACGAGAGGTCGAACGCCACCGTCGGCCCGAGCACCAGGCCCGCGAGCGGGGCGACGTACAGGAGGCTGGCCGAGGAGGTGCCAGCCAGCGTGGAGATCATCGCCGTCGCGCCGATGACCAGCGGCAGCGCGGCCATGGTGACGTACGCGAGCAGGCGGCGGGGGTCGCGCCGGTAGTACCGCAGCAACCTGGCCGCGACCGCACCCACCGGTGACGACCCGAAGAACCGGTCGATCCACGCCGGCGACCGCACCTCGCCGCCGCCACCGGAGGACTCCAGGGGTGACGTCAGGGCGCGGGCCAGGAACCGCTGCCAGAGCACCAGCAGCCCGGCCAGCAGCGCCAGGCTGAGCAGCAGATGGGTCAGGGCTGCGGCCGTACGCCCCTCGGCGATGTCCCAGGGGATCGCCCATGCCCATCCCAGCGGTGTCCAGGCCAGCACCCGCATGATGCTCTCCAGCGCACCCAGGACCGCGGCGCCTCCCTCGGTGCCCACGGCCGCGCTGAGGCGGGCCGTCACCCCCTGCAGCAGCAGCGTGAGGGCGACCCCGGCCAGCGCGAGGACGACCCCCGCCAGGTCGCGGTAGCGGCGCGAGCCCAGCGCCTGCGAGAACGCCGCCGCCACCACCTTCGGCAGCACGCACCCCGTCAGCAGGGCCAGCACGCCGGCCACAACCGCGGCCATGGCCGCCAGCGGCCGCCGACCCCAGGCCAGCACCAGCCCCAGGGAGAGCACCGCGGTGCAGAGCGGGCCGATGCCCAGCAGGCCGGCCGCCAGGAGGCCTGGGAGCAGCCGCGCCGCCCTGACCGGCAGCAGGGCGAACCTCGACGGCGACAGGGAGTCGTCGACACCGGTCACCAGCAGCGGGAGCATCACCCACGTCAGGAGGATCACGGCTCCCACGAGGACCACCACCGGCCCGACGACGCCCGTGGGTGCCGGGCGGAGGGCGGCCAGGATCACCGCGACCAGGACGGCGGCCGCGAGCCCGAGGGCGTACGTGATGCCCAGGACGAGGCCGCGCCGGCGCGTACGGGTGAGGTCGCGGGTCAGCAGCCGGAGCTTCAGAGCCGCGACGAGTGCAACCACGCGAGCGTCTCCCCCTCCGGCTGCGGCGCCCCCACCAGAGACAGGAACCGGTCCTGCAACGAGTCGCCCTGCCGTACCTCGTCGATCGTGCCCGCCGCACGCACGCGACCGCCGGCGACGACGGCGAGCCTGTCGCACAGCGTCTCTACCAGCTCCATGACGTGGCTCGACAGCAGCACCGTGCCCCCGCTGGCGACGAAGTCGCGCAGGATGTGGCGGATCGCCTCGCCGGAGACGGGGTCGACCGCCTCGAACGGCTCGTCCAGGATCACCAGCCGGGGGGCGTGCACCAGCGCGCACGCCAGGCCGATCTTCTTCGTCATGCCGGCCGAGTAGTCGCAGACCAGGGTGTTCGCCTCGCCGGTGAGGCCGACGGCTTCCAACAGCTCCTCGGCGCGCTCCTCGGCCACCCGCCGGTCCAGCCGTCGCAGCAGGCCGGTGTATCGGATCACCTCCCGCCCCGACAGACGGTCGAACAGCCGCAGGCCGTCGGGCAGCACACCGGTCAGGGCCTTGGCGCGGACGGGGTCGCTCCACACGTCGTGGCCGAGCACCGAGACGGTGCCGGCGTCGGGACGCAGCAGCCCCGTGACCATCGACAGCGTGGTCGTCTTTCCTGCCCCGTTCGGCCCGACCAGGCCGAACATCGACCCCTCCGGCACGGTCAGCGAGAGGTCGTCGACAGCGCGCTTCTCCTCGAAAGACTTGGAGAGGTTCGCGATCACGAGCGCCGACACACCGGCCATTGTGACGGACGCGGCCTCCGGTGTCGTACGCCCGTGGGGCGAGACGCGGCGGAATAGGCCCCCACCACCGGAGGTTGACGCCGACAACGGGGTGCTCGATCCGACCCCGACCGTACGACGAGAGGACCACCCGTGGCCGTGTACACCCTGCCCGATCTCGACTACGACTACGGCGCACTCGCGCCCCACATCGCTCCGGAGATCATGGAGCTGCACCACAGCAAGCACCACCAGGCGTACGTCACCGGCGCCAACACCGCCCTCGACAAGATGGCCGAGGCGCGCGAGAAGGGCGACTTCGCCGCCATCAACAAGCTGGAGAAGGACCTGGCCTTCCACCTGGGCGGCCACGTCAACCACTCCGTGTTCTGGAAGAACATGTCGCCGGACGGCGGCGGCCAGCCCGAGGGTGAGGTGGACGCAGCCATCTCGGAGTTCTTCGGCTCCTTCGAGGGCTTCCAGAAGCAGTTCAACGAGGTCGCCAACGGCGTCCAGGGCTCCGGCTGGTCGATGCTGGTGTGGGACACGCTGGGTCAGCGCCTCAACATCAACCAGCTGTTCGACCAGCAGGGCAACCTGCCCGCCGGTCAGGTGCCGGTGCTCCAGCTCGACATGTGGGAGCACGCGTACTACCTGCAGTACAAGAACGTGAAGGGTGACTACGTGAAGGCGTGGTGGAACGTCGTGAACTGGAACGACGTCGCCCAGCGCCTGCAGCGGGCGCGCACGCAGACCGCTGGCCTGATCTGAGCCGTCGACTCTCGCAACGAGCCCCTCGCCGTCAGGCGGGGGGCTCGTGCCGTCACACGGTGACGTTGCGGTGCACTTCGAGCATGCGCTCGACCGAGGTGCTCCACGGGTAGAGCTCGGCCCGCCGCCGCGCGTCGGCCCGGACCTGGGCCTGGCTCGTGACGAGCCGGGTCGCGAGCCGCTGCACCGCGTCGGCGAGCGACGAGGCATCCGGCCGGCCCCACTCGGCGCAGCCCGCGTCGACGAGCTCCCGGGCCCCGCCGCGGTCGGCCGTGACCACGGGCGTGCCGCAGGCCAACGACTCCAGCACCGCCAGGCCGAAGGTCTCGGTCGGGCAGGCAGCCATGGCGATGTCCGCGGCGCCGTACGCGCGGGCCACCTCGGCCCTGCTGTCGGTGTAGCCGGCGAAACGTACGGGCCCGTCGCCGGCGAGCTCACGCAGCCAGGACAGGTGCGGCCCGGTGCCGACCATGGTGAGCTCCACCGGCACGCCCCGTCCGTGGAGCTCCAGCGCCGTGGCGACGGAGAGCTGGGGGTACTTCTCGCGTGACATCCGCCCGATGTGCACCAGACGTACGGTCGAGGCCGGGGCCAGTGGTGCCGTCGGCGGCGTGAACGTCGCGAGGTCGACCCCGAGCGGCACCGTCACCAGGGCGGCCTGCGTGCCCTGCCACTCCCCGGCCGAGTAGCCGGTCGTGACCACCACGGTGTCGAACGCCTTGGCCAGCCGGCCGTTGCGCCAGTGGACGGGGGTGCGCACGGGCAGTCGCGTGAAGTCGCTCGCCATGTCGTCGAGCCGTTCGTGGCTCAGCAGCACCGAGCCCGCCCCGTGGTCGCGGGCCCAGCGGGCGGCCGCGGTGAGGGTCCACTTGTCGGAGACCTCCACCGACGTGGGCGCGAACCGCTTCAGGACGTCGAACACAGCGGGCAGGTCGAGGATGATCCGGTAGCTGCCGGTCAGCTTCGGGGCACGCACCTGGACCACCGTGCCGCCCTCGGTCTCGCGCGCCAGCGTGCGCGGGCCGGGGATGATCAGCAGCCGCTCGTGGCCCGCCTCCTGGTAGCCCTCCCCCAGGCGGTCAACAGCACGCCGCATGCCCCCCGACGTCGGGCCCACGAAGTTGGCGAGCTGAGCGATCCTCACGTGGGCATCCTTCCATGCCGAACAGCACGACGCCCCGGGGTCATCCCCGGGGCGTCGCGCGTGTCAGTCGGCTCGGCTCACGCCTCGTCGTCGGCGGCAGCCGCGCCGCGGTCGGCGGAAGCGGCCGTGAAGCCCGCTTCCTCAGCGGCCTCGGTGCTGTTGAACCACACCTCGGCGATCGTCCGGTCGTACCACTGCGACCCGGGCAGGTGGTACTTCATCGAGTCGGCGTTGCCCTTGATGTCGAAGCCGGCGGGCGGCTCCGCACCGACGTAGGCGCCCTCGACATCAGCGAACCGGAGGTCCGAGGTGGTCGGCTCGGAGGTGTCCTCGCCCGCCAGCTCGGCATTGGTCGGCTCGCTGACGTCCTCGGCGACAGCCGCCGTGGGCGTCGCGCCCTTGGGGGCCTTCGCCGCCGGGGCGGCCTTGGCCGGGGCCTTGGCAGCGGACTTGGAGTTCGCCTTGCGGGACTCCTCCACCGACTCGGTCACGATCTCGATGACCGCCATGGGGGCGTTGTCGCCCTTGCGGTTGCCGACGCGGGTGATGCGCGTGTAGCCGCCCTCTCGACCCTCGAGCGCCGGAGCGATCTCGGTGAAGAGGGTGTGCACGACACTCGGGTTGGCGATCGTCTGCAGCACCAGGCGACGCGCGTGCAGGTCGCCGCGCTTGGCCTTGCTGATCAGCTTCTCCGCGAGCGGACGGACGCGCTTGGCCTTCGTCTCGGTCGTGGTGATGCGGCCATGCTCGAACAGCTGGCTGGCCAGGTTCGCGAGGATGATTCGCTCGTGAGCGGGGCTGCCACCGAGACGGGGGCCCTTCGTGGGATTCGGCATCGTGGATCTTTCGTCTGGTTCGGGCTGTCAGAACTGCTCGGGCTCGGCGAGCTCGGTGTCGTCCTCGTCCTCGTCGTCGTCCATGGCGGCGAACCGGTCGAGGGCGGCGATCGGGTCGAAGCCCGGCGCCGAGTCCTTGAGGGAGAGACCCATCTCGTGCAGCTTCAGCTTGACCTCGTCGATGGACTTGGAGCCGAAGTTGCGGATGTCGAGGAGGTCCTGCTCGCTGCGGGAGACCAGCTCGGAGACGGTGTGGATGCCCTCACGCTTGAGGCAGTTGTACGACCGGACGGTGAGGTTGAGCTCCTCGACCGGCAGGGCGAGGTCGGCGGCGAGCTGCTCGTCGACGGGCGACGGGCCGATCTCGATGCCCTCGGCCTCGAAGTTCAGCTCACGGGCCAGACCGAACAGCTCGACGAGCGTGCGGCCGGCAGACGCCACGGCGTCACGCGGGCTGATGGCGGGCTTGGTCTCGACGTCGACGATGAGACGGTCGAAGTCGGTGCGCTGCTCGACGCGGGTGGCCTCCACCTTGTAGGTGACCTTGAGCACCGGCGAGTAGATCGAGTCGACCGGGATGCGGCCGATCTCGGCGTCGTAGTTGTGGTTCTGGGTCGCTGACACGTAACCACGGCCACGCTCCACGACCAGCTCCATCTCGAGCTTGCCGTTGTCGTTCAGGGTCGCGATGTGCAGCTCGGGGTTGTGGATCTCCACACCCGTCGGCGGGGCGATGTCGGCAGCGGTGACCGCACCGGCGCCGGCCTTGCGCAGGTACATCGTGACGGGCTCGTCCTCCTCGCTCGAGAGCACCAGGCCCTTGAGGTTGAGGATGATCTCGGTGACGTCCTCGACGACACCCTCGAGGGTCGAGAACTCGTGCGAGGTGCCCTCGATCTTGATGCTCGTCACCGCGGCGCCCGGGATGGACGACAGCAGGGTGCGGCGGAGCGAGTTGCCCAGGGTGTAGCCGAAGCCCGGCTCGAGCGGCTCGATCACGAACCGCGAGCGGTACTCGGAGACCGACTCCTCGGTCAGGCTGGGGCGCTGTGCGATCAGCATGTGGTTCTTCCTTCCCGCCGCCCACTATTTGACGGCGTGCCCTGACGGCGTACGACCCGGTGGGCCGCACGGGGCACCGCAGGCGTGGGCCCACGGTGCACGACCCAGCCGGGGCACGAGGCCCCGGCCGGGTCGGGTGCTCACTTGGAGTAGAGCTCGACGATCAGCTGCTCCTGGACGTCGATCACGATCTGGTCCCGGGTCGGCAGCTGGTGCACCAGGATCCGCATCATCTGCGGGCGCACGGTCAGCCAGCCCGGCACCTCGCGCTCGCCGTGGGTCTCACGGGCGACCACGAGCGGGTGCAGGTTGACGGCCTTCGGGGTCACGTCGATGACGTCGTACGCGCTGACGCGGTAGGACGGCACGTTCACGCGCTGGCCGTTGACCGTGAAGTGGCCGTGGACGACCAGCTGGCGGGCCTGACGGCGGGTCGCGGCGAAGCCGGCGCGGTACACGACGTTGTCGAGGCGCGACTCCAGGATCTGCAGCAGGATGTCACCCGTCTTGCCCGTGGAGCGCGTGGCCTCCTCGTAGTAACGACGGAACTGCTTCTCCAGCACGCCGTACGCGAAGCGGGCCTTCTGCTTCTCGCGGAGCTGCTGGGAGTACTCGGAGTCCTTGGTGCGGCCGCGGCCGTGCATGCCGGGCGGGTAGGGACGACGCTCGAACGCCTTGTCGTTGCCGACCAGGTCGGTGCCGAGCCGACGCGACTTGCGCGTCATGGGGCCGGTGTAACGGGCCATGGTTGTCTAGGTCCTTTGCTGTGAAGAAGAAGGGAGGGTCAGACGCGGCGGCGCTTCGGGGGCCGGCATCCGTTGTGGGGCACGGGGGTGACGTCGGCGATCGCACCGACCTCGAGCCCGATCGCACCGAGCGAACGGATCGCGGTCTCGCGGCCGGAACCCGGGCCCTTGACGAACACGTCGACACGCTTCACGCCGTGCTCCATGGCACGGCGGCCAGCGGCCTCCGCAGCCATCTGCGCCGCGTACGGCGTCGACTTGCGGGAGCCCTTGAAGCCGACGGTGCCAGCAGAGGCCCACGCGAGCACCGCGCCGGTGGGGTCGGTGATGGCGATGATCGTGTTGTTGAACGTGCTCTTGATGTGCGCCTGACCGGCGACGACGTTCTTCTTCTCCTTGCGACGCACCTTGCTCTTGGCGGTGGTCGTCTTACGGCCTGCAGTAGCCATATGTTTCGCTTCTCTCCTGGAGTGTCACGCGATCCCGAGGATCAGCGAGCCTTCTTCTTGCCGGCAACAGCCTTCTTCTTGCCCTTGCGCGTGCGGGCGTTGGTCCGGGTGCGCTGACCACGGACGGGAAGGCCGCTGCGGTGGCGACGGCCCTGGTAGTTGCCGATCTCGACCTTGCGGCGGATGTCCGCTGCGACCTCGCGGCGCAGGTCGCCCTCGGTCTCGTAGTTGGCCTCGATGTGGTCGCGGAGCGCGACCAGCTGGTCGTCGTTCAGCTCGTGGACGCGGATGTCACCGGAGATGCCGGTGGCCTCCAGGGTCTGCTTGGCCCGGGTCTTGCCGATGCCGAAGATGTAGGTGAGTGCGATCTCCAGACGCTTCTCGCGCGGGAGGTCGACACCGATGAGACGTGCCATGTGGCGGTGCCTTTCCTGGTCGGCCCTGGCGCTCGGAGCGCCCGGTCGGGGCCGCGAAGGTGATGGACGTGACGCGTTCCCCTGCCGGGGCCTCGGCCTTCGCCCGAGGGTTCACGAGGCCGGTACGGCTCCGTGTGCGTTCACGCTGTGGAGATCACCGCCCGCAGTGGTCACGGGCGGTGTGCCGGGTGATGCGATCCGACATCCCCGGCGCGCTCCGGATCTCTCCGGTGCGCTGGTCTTTCAGCCCTGCCGCTGCTTGTGGCGAGGGTTGTCGCAGATGACCATGACTCGACCGTGCCGGCGGATCACCTTGCACTTGTCACACATCTTCTTGACGCTCGGCTGAACCTTCATCGCTGAGGTCTTCCTTCTGCTGGTGCGGGCGCTGCGAGCGGCTGGCTCGCAGTGCGTGGGGCGCTGTCGGCTACCGGTGCCGGTAGACGATGCGACCGCGCGTGAGGTCGTAGGGAGACAGCTCGACGACGACCCGGTCGCTGGGCAGGATGCGGATGTAGTGCTGCCGCATCTTTCCGCTGATGGTGGCGAGGACCCTGTGGCCGTTCGCCAGCTCAACGCGGAACAACGCGTTCGGCAAGGCCTCGACCACCGTCCCCTCCAGCTCGAGGGCACCGTCTTTCTTCGCCATACACTCTCAATCGGTCGGTGTGCGGTCGCGCCCAGAAGAGACGCGGGCGCGATCGGTCGCCCATGACGTGGGTGACCGACTGGGGAGTCTACGCCTGCGCGGCTGCCGCCCCCAAATCGGCAGCGACCCCGCTTCGCGGCAGGATGCGCTCATGCCACTCGATGCCCCAAGCGCCCCCGAGGTCCCCCAGCTGCCGGCCGACATCGCCACCGCCGTGTCGCGCACCTTCACCTACGCCAGCGCCGACGAAGGCGTCCACGCGACCGCCCGGGCGGACGGCAGCCTCGTCCGCGTCGACGTCCAGGTCTACTCCGACAGCGAGCCGGAGCGGATCGCCGAGGACATCACCATCGCCTGCGCGGCGGCGCTCGACGCAGCCCGGACGGAGACCGTGGCGGCGCTCCTGGCCAGCCCCCTGGCCGACGCCGAGCTGCGGGCGGCGCTCGCCGGCACGGCTCCGGGGGCGGCCTCGGTCGGCCCTGACGAGGGCTTTGAGCCCTTTGAGGCCACCGCCGGGCCGGTGACCGCCGTCGTGGGGCGGGACGGCCGGCTGGCGCGGCTGCACGTGGACGACCTCAGCACCCCCGACGACCTGGGGGCGCAGGTGGTGGACGCCGTAAACCAGGCGCTCCGCCAGGCCAACGGGGTGGTGGACGACGACCTGGAGCAGCAGGCGGACGCCCGCCTTCAGCAGCTGGAGGCCGCGCTGGAGGCGATCACGGCCTCGCTGGAGCCGGTGGAGAAGCAGCTCGACGAGATCGAGCGCAGCCTGGGGTGACATGCAGCCCCGGCTGACGTGCAGCCTGGGCCGACACCCGAGCCCCGGCGAGGCCCGAGAAGCACCCCCCAGCGCGCCTCGCACTCGTCGGTGCGAGTTCCCAAGGTGCTGCGCACCGGACGAAGCGCCCGCTCCTGGTTACGCCGAAGCGCCCGGCTCGACGCCCCGACTGGACGCTCAGATCTTCGGCGGGGCGTTGCGCGCCGCAGCCTCGCGCGCCTCCTTGATCGCGTCCCAGGCGCCCTGAGCGTCGGTGGCGACGTCCTGCACGCCCTGCTTGGCGATCTGCGCGTTGCTCGTGCCCGCCAGGCCGGCGAGGCCCCCCGAGCCCGCGGCACCCCCCGCGCCACCGGCCGGTCCGCCCTCCGCCCCAGCGCTGTGGTGACCGTTCCCCTCGGGCTTGCCGGCCACCAGGTCGTACAGGGCGCCGGCGGCCTGACCCCAGCTGCCCGAGGTCACCTGCTGCACCTGTCCGGCGACCCCCGTGACCGTGCCGAGCGTGCCCTGAGCCCCGGCGAGGGCCCCGCCGCCGTGACCGCCGGTCAGGCTGGTGTATCCCTGCGCGACCCCGGCCAGCGCCTGCACGCCGCCCATGACGTCGCCGTCCTTGAAGGCCTTGAACGCGGCGAAGACCCCCTTGATCAGTGCGATGACCTTCTGGATCTTCTGCACCACCTCCATCACCTTCTTGAGGAGGGCGGTGATCTTCGAGATGAGCTCACCGAGCTTGCCGATGGCGGACATCACCTTCTGCACCATCTGCACCGCCTTGGCGATGTTCGCGCTCAGCCAGGCAGCGATGCTGCCGCCGAACGTGAACGTTGACGACGCCAGCGCGGCCAGGAAGCTCTTGACGAGGAACTTCACGAACATCATCACCAGGTCGCAGATGCAGTTGGCCACCTGCACGGCGCCCTTGGCGGCTGCGACCAGGATCTCCTGGGTGCCGGCGACGGACTTCGCGACCTGGGCGATCTTGTCGGCGAAGTCGCCGGTCTTGGCCATGAACGACTCGTACGCCGGGCCCGACCACCCCGTGATCGCCCGTGACGTGTCGCTCACCTCGGCGGCGATGGTGTCGAGCTCAGCGCCCAGCGCCACGTACCTCGGCCCGTACGAGGCGATCTTCTCCGGGTCTCCGGCCACGTGCTTCAGCCAGCCGTCGACCGTCTTGTAGGCGTTGCCGACGTTGAGGACCGTCTGCACCGGGCCGGGGCACGAGCTGTACCACTGCTCCAGCTTGTTGCTGTACTCCTGCTGAGCCGGGCTGTCCCCCGCCGCCGCCGGAACCGAGCCGGCGATGCCCGTGGGCGGTGTGTGACGGGACTGCGTGGCGACGGTCATGACCGGAGCTCCGTCGTCACCGCGCCCGCCTCGGCCACGTTGTGGGCGTCGGTCGTGCGGTAGCTGGACGCGGTGGTCTTGACGGCGGTGACGAGCCCGTCGGTCGCCGTGGTGATGTCGGTCACGCAGTCGGTGCACGCGCTGACGTGCTCCTCGTACGGCTTGCGCAGCTGGTCTGACAACCACGGCACGCGGCCGAACGTGCCGTCGGGGATGTGGAGGTCGCTGAGCGTGGCGAGGGCCTTGACGGCCTTGGCGTGGGTGGCCTCGAGAGCCGTGGCCGCCTTGTCGAGGGCAGCCGCGTCGACCGTGAAATCGTGCATGGGGCTCACCCTAGGGAGGCCCGGGCTCACGCAGGGTCTGTCCCACGAACCTCGTGGCGGCCACCCCGGGTGGGGTCAGGGCTTGGCGGCCGCCATGTCCTTGCGCAGCTCCGGCGGCAGCGCGAACACGAGGTTCTCCTCCGTGAGTCGCTCCTCCACGGCGGGCGGGAAGCCGCGCGCCTCGAGGTGGGCGAGCACCCCGGCCACCAGCTCGTCGGGCACCGAAGCGCCGCTGGTGACGCCGACCGAGCTGACACCTTCGAGCCAGGAGTCCTCGATCTCTCCGGCGTTGTCGATCCGGTACGCCGCCTTGGCCCCCGCCTCGATTGCGACCTCGACCAGGCGTACGGAGTTCGAGGAGTTGGCCGAGCCGACGACGATCATCAGGTCGGCGCCAGGCGCGATCTGCTTCACCGCGGCCTGGCGGTTGGAGGTGGCGTAGCAGATGTCGTCCGACGGCGGGTTCAGCAGCAGGGGGAACTTGGTGCGAAGGCGGTCGACGGTCTCGTACGTCTCGTCGACGCTCAAGGTGGTCTGCGACAGCCAGGCGACCCGCGAGGGGTCCTTGACCTCGATGTGGTCGACGTCCTCGGGCCGCTGCACGAGCGTGATGTGGTCAGGCGCCTCCCCGGTGGTGCCCTCGACCTCCTCGTGACCGGCGTGGCCGATCAGCAGGATCTCGCGGCCCTCGTCGGCGAACCGCCGGGCCTCCTTGTGCACCTTGGTGACCAGGGGGCAGGTCGCGTCGACGGTCTTCAGGCCGCGCTCGGCCGCCTCGGCGTGCACCGCGGGCGAGACGCCGTGGGCGGAGAACACGACCGTGGCGCCGGCGGGCACCTCGTCGAGCTCCTCCACGAACACTGCTCCCCGGGCCTCAAGGTCCTCGACCACGTGGCGGTTGTGCACGATCTGCTTGCGCACGTACACCGGCGCCCCGTAGGTGTCGAGCGCCTTCTCCACGGTGATCACCGCGCGGTCGACCCCCGCGCAGTAGCCGCGCGGAGCGGCGACGACGACACGCTTGCCGCTGGCCTCAGTCATGCGGCGAGTCTAGGCGCACCCCACCGGTGCGTGCTCCACCATGAGGGCACCACCCCCGTCGCCCACCACCTGGAGGTCTCATGAGTCTGCTGGAACGCTCCCCCGTACGTCTCGTGGTGGCGGTCGTGCTCGGCATCGCCACGTACGCGGCAGTGGCCCTCGCCGCGACGCCCCTGCTGGCCGGGGTGATCGCCTGGATCGTGCTGGCTGGCTCCTGGAGCGCCTTGACCTGGCTCGCGCTGCGGCGGATGTCGGGTGCTGACACGAAGGCGCACGCCGTCGCGGAGGAGCCCGGGCGGCAGGCGGTCCACGTCATCCTGGTCGTCGCCAGCCTGGCCAGCCTGGCCGGCGTGGGCACCATGCTGCTGGCGGCCCACGACAAGGGCACGCCCTGGGCGGCGATCGTGGGCGTCGCCGCGGTGGCGTCGTCGTGGCTGATGGTGCACCTGGTCTTCACCACCCGCTACGCGGCCCACTACTACGGCTCCGACGACGACAAGCCCATCGACTTCGGCGACACCGACGACCCGGACTACCGCGACTTCGCCTACCTCGCCTTCACCATCGGCATGACCTACCAGGTGTCCGACACCACCCTCAACGTGCGGGACATCCGCCGTGAGGCGCTGCGGCAGGGGCTGCTCGCCTACCTGCTGGGTGCGGTCGTCATCGCCTGCACCATCAACCTGGTGGTGCAGCTGGCCTCCGCCGGGAACTGACGCGAGGCGGCTCAGGCCGACGGGGCCAACCCTGTGTGGTGCGCGGCGAACGCCAGCAGGTCAGCCCACTCGGCCGCCACCATGGCCTGCGGCTTGCCCGCTCCGTGGCCGGTCGAGACCTCGATCCGCGTGAGGATCGGGGCCTCCCCGGCCTGGGCCCGCTGCAGGGTCGCCGTGAACTTGTGGCTGTGCAGCGGCACCACCCGGTCGTCGTGGTCGCCGGTGGCGACGAGGGTGGCCGGGTACGCGGTGCCCTCGGCGACGCGGTGCAGCGGCGAGTAGGCGTACGCGACCTCGAAGTCGCCCGCGTCGTCGGGGTCGCCGTAGTCGCTGATCCAGGCCGACCCGATCGTGAACCTGTGGAACCGCAGCAGGTCGAGCACCCCGACGCCCGGGAGCGCGGCGGCGAACAGGTCAGGGCGCTGCGTCAGGGCCGCGCCCACCAGGAGGCCGCCGTTGGAGCGGCCGTGGAGGGCCAGCTGCGCCGAGGTGGTGACGCCGGTCTCGACGAGGTGCTCGGCGACCGCGATCACGTCGTCGAAGACGTTCTGCTTGTGGGTGAGGCGGCCCTGGTCGTACCACTCGGTGCCGAACTCTCCCCCGCCCCGTAGGTTGGCGATCGCCAGGGTGCCGCCCGCGGCGAGCCACCCCGACCAGCCCGCGCGGTAGTCGGCCAGCACCGGGATCTTGAAGCCGCCGTAGCCGTACAGCAGCGTCGGCGCCGGCCGGGCAGGCGCGTTCTCCGGCACGATCAGGAAGTACGGGACCTCGGTGCCGTCCTTGCTGATCGCACGGCGCCGCTCGACCGTGAAGGGTGGCGCCACTCTGGTGCTGGCGTCGACCAGGCCGAGCGGTCGGGCGTCGCCGGTGCGGGTGTCCACCGCGTACGCGGCGGTGGGGTCGACGACCGTGGAGACCCCCACGTACGCCTCCGGCCGCAGCGAGGACGCGTCGATGCCGGTGAACGCCCCGGCCGGGAGGTCGACCTCGCCGAGGTCGTCGCCGTCGAGGGAGAACCGCCGCAGCCGCGGGGTGGCATCGACCAGGTACTCGGCGAGCACCACCTCGCCGGCCACGACCGCGTACGACAGGGTGTCGGGTGCCTCGGGGATGAGCTCGACCGGATCGGCGGGGCTGTCGAGGTCGTGGGCGACGACCCGCCCACGAGGTGCGCCCAGATCGGTCTGCACCAGCAGCCGCGCCCCGGCCCCCGGCTCACCCACGGAGCCGACGACGAGGTGCTCGGCCTCCAGGTCGCCGGCCAGCACCAGCCGCTCACCGATCACGGTCTCGGTGTCCCCGGTGAGCGGGTGCACCCAGAGCAGGTTGCGGTTCTCGGTGCCTCGCCGGGGGGCAAGCCACAGCCAGTGGTCGTCGTCGGTGACGCCCCAGTCGAACAGCACGCGGTCGTCGTCGGGCATCTCCGCGACCAGGGTGTCGTCGCCCTGCGGCGTACCGATCACGTGCCGCATCACGCGCGGCCGGCCGAGCGCACCGGTCTCGGTGCCGACCGCGTTGGTCGTGCCCTCGAAGGCGTTGTAGAGGTAGGAGCGCCCGTCGGGCAGCCACGTCGGCTCGGCGAACTTCGTGACCAGCACGGGCTCGTCGACGCTGTCGCCCGTGGCGACGTCGACGATGCGGATGTGCTGCCAGTCGGAGCCGCCCTCGCTCACGGCCTGCGCCATGAGTCGCCCGTCACCGGAGACCGTGAACAGCATCAGCGAGCTGGTCTGGTCGTCGCTCCACGTGTTCGGATCGGCGATCACGCGCGCTGCCGGGTCGCTGACCTCGGCGAGCGTACGGCCCACGTGCCACACGTCCTGCGCCTGGGTGCCGTCGTTGCGGTTGAGGAAGAACCAGCCGCCCTTGACCCGTGGGATGCCGGCGCGCGGGCGGGAGACCACCCGCGTCATCACCTCGGTGAACCAGTCACGGTGAGGAAGCTGGGAGAGGTGCTCCTCCGCGTACGCCCGCTGCTGCTCGACCCAGGCCCGGGTGTCGGCGGAGTCGGGGTCCTCCAGCCAGCGGTACGGGTCGGCGACCTGGTGGCCGTGGAGGTTCTCGACGGCGTCGTCGCGGCGGGTCTTCGGGTACGTCACGCACGTGACCCTAGTGGGGGGGTCCGACACTTTGTCGCCCGCCGTGGCCGCGTACGCTCGCAGGCATGCCTGCCCCCGTTCTCGAGCACACGTACGCCGACGCCGTGCCGCAGATCAACCCTGACTGGCCGGCCGGGCCGGCCGCGGAGCCGCGGGTGGTGCTGCTGAACGAGGCGCTGGCGGCTGAGCTTGGGCTGGACGCCGACTGGTTGCGTGGCCCCGAGGGGATCGCCTTCCTGACCGGGCACGGCGGGGGACGTACGGTCGCGCAGGGCTACGCCGGGCACCAGTTCGGCGGGTTCTCGCCGCGGCTCGGCGACGGGCGGGCGCTGCTGCTGGGCGAGCTGGTGGACGCGGCCGGTGTGCGGCGGGACCTTCACCTCAAGGGCTCAGGACGCACGCCGTGGTCGCGCGGCGGCGACGGGCTGGCGGCGCTGGGGCCGATGCTGCGGGAGTACGTGATGGGCGAGGCCATGCACGCCCTGGGCATCCCCACGACGCGGGCGCTGGCGGTGCTGACGACCGGCGGCACGGTGGTGCGGGAGCGGCTGCTGCCGGGCGCGATCCTGGTGCGCGTGGCGGCGAGCCACCTGCGGGTGGGGACCGTGCAGCTGGCGGCGACCTCGGGCGACGAGGAGCTTTTGCGGGCGGTGGTCGCGTACGCGATCAAGCGGCACGACCCGGAGGCCGACGGCCCGCTGGCGTTCCTGGCGGGCGTGGCCCAGCGGCAGGCCCGGCTGGTGGCGCAGTGGATGGGCGTCGGGTTCGTGCACGGCGTGATGAACACCGACAACATGACGTTGTCAGGGGAGACGATCGACTACGGGCCGTGCGCGTTCCTCGACGCCCACGACCCCGCGGTGGTGTTCAGCTCGATCGACCACCAGGGGCGGTACGCGTACGGCAACCAGCCGGCGCTCGCCCAGTGGGACCTGACCCGGCTGGCCGAGTGCTTGATCCCGCTGCTGGGCGACGACGTGGACGCGGCCGTGGCGGAGCTCTCGGAGGTGCTGTCGTCGTTGGCCGGGATGTACGAGGCTGAGCTGGACTCCGTGCTCGCGGCGAAGCTGGGTCTGGTCGGCGTACCCGAGGCGGGGGCGCTGGGCCGTGAGCTCTGGGCGCTGCTGGCGACGGAGAAGCCCGACCACACCGGGTTCTTCCCGGACCTCGCGGCGGGGAGGCAGCCGGCGGCGTTCGACGAGTGGGCCGCTCGCTGGCGCGCCCTCGGCCCCGACGTGGACTCGATGGGCAGGGCGAACCCCGTGTATGTGCCGCGCAACCACGCCGTCGAGGAGGCACTGGCCGCGGCCACAGCAGGTGACCTCGCTCCCCTGCACCGGCTGCTCGACGCGGTCACGAACCCGTACGAAGAGCGCCCCGGCCTGGCCGACCTCGCTGAGCCTGCGCCCCTGGGCCTCCCGCCGCACGTCACGTACTGCGGGACCTAGCCCGCCCTCGGTCGGCAGCTTGCGCCGGACATCGACGCTTCTAGCAGCACCGGTAGGCGGCTTACCTCCGCAAGCTCAGGACGCCAGATTTTGACGCGGGCGTCGTTCGCAAGCTCACGACGTCCTTGCTCAATCACCGGTACGTCGGACTTCGACGTGGGCGTCCTTGCTCAATCGGCGGCCAGCTCGACCACGGTCACGTCGAGCACAGACTCGTCTCCGCGGATCGCGTCGAGCACCGACTCCTGCGGCCGTTGCTCCAGGGAGATCCTGGCCACGGCCGCCTCCGAGCCGGCGAAGATCACGTTGGACATCTCCTGCACGTTGATGCCGGCGGCCCGGATCGCGTCGAAGGTGCTCGCCAGCACCCCAGGCCGGTCGAGGTGACGCACCACCAACGCGCAGACCGCAGGCGTGGTCGTGGCCAGGTTCACCACGCTGGGCGCCTCGCCCGTCCGTGCGTACTCCAGCACGACCCGTACGGCCTCGGCGGCGACCGCCTGCTGCGCCTGGTCGGTGGAGGCGCCGATGTGGTGGGTCCCGTACACTCCGGGCAGCGCCACGATGTCGTCGCTGAACTCCCCGCTCGACCCGCTCGGCTCGTTCGCGAACACGTCCAGGCCAGCGCGTACGCCCTTGTCGCGCACGGCATCCGCGAGCGCCGCCTGGTCGATGACCTCACCCCGCGCGGTGTTCACGAAGATCGCCCCCGGCTGCAGCGCGTCGAAGAACTCCGCGCCCAGCAGCCCGCGGGTCTCGTCGGTGAGCGCGAGGTGCACGCTCACCACGTCGGCCGCCTGAGCCACCTCCACCGGCGACCCCACCGCCTCCACCCCCAGCGCCTCCGCCTTCTCCGGGGTCAGGCTGCGGCTCCAGGCGACGACCCGCATCCCGAACGCCTGCGCCCGAGGCACCATGGCGCTCCCGATGCCACCCAGACCGATCAGGCCCAGCGTGCGCCCGTACAAGCCCTTCGCCTTGGCGTACTCCCCCTTCGCCCAGCGCCCCGCCCGCAGGTCGGCGACGTTGTCGGCGATCCGCCGGTCGAGCGCCGCGATCAGGCCGAACGCCAGCTCTGCCACCGCCACGGAGTTCTTGCCTGGGCAGTTCGCCACGTAGATGCCGAGCCGGGAGGCTGCCTCCACGTCGATGGTGTCGTAGCCTGCCCCGGCCCGGACCACCAGCGCGAGCGGCCCCGCCGCCAGCACCGCCTCGGGCACCTTGGTGCTGCGCACCACCAGCACCTCCGGCTGCTGGGCGGCCACGGCGTCGGCGAGCGCCTGGTCCTTCAGGTCGGGCTGCACCAGCACCTCGACACCAGCGTCATGAAGGGCATCTACGCCCGACTGCTCGAACTTGTCTGCGATCAGCACGCGCACACCCGTCACACTAACCAGCCGAGACGACGAACGCCGCCGGTACGGGAGACCCGTACCGGCGGCGTCAGCGCGTCGGTCGACCTGACTACTCCTTGACGTCCTCGTCGACCCAGTCGAAGGTCTTCGTGACGGCCTTCTTCCAGTTGCGGTAGAGACGGTCACGCTCGGCCTCGTCGGCCTGCGGCTCCCAGCGCTTGTCCTCGGCCCAGTTGTCGATGACGTCCTGCTCGCTCGACCAGAAGCCGACGGCGATGCCGGCGGCGTACGCGGCGCCGAGCGCCGTGGTCTCGGCGACCTTCGGCCGCACCACCGGCACGCCGACCTGGTCAGCCTGGAACTGCATGAGCGTCTCGTTGGCGGTCATGCCGCCGTCGACCTTGAGCTCCGACAGCGTGACGCCGGAGTCGGCCTCCATGGCGTCGAGCACCTCACGGGTCTGGTAGGCCGTGGCCTCCAGCACCGCACGGGCGATGTGGCCGCGGTTGACGTACCGGGTGAGGCCGACGAGCGCACCGCGCGCGTCCTGCTTCCAGTACGGGGCGAAGAGCCCGGAGAACGCCGGCACGAAGTACGCACCGCCGTTGTCCTCCACCGTGGCCGCCAGCTCCTCGATCTCGGGGGCGGAGCTGAACATCTTGAGGTTGTCACGCAGCCACTGCACGAGCGAGCCCGTGACGGCGATCGAGCCCTCCAGCGCGTACACGGTCTGCTGGTCGCCGATCTTGTAGCAGACCGTCGTCAGCAGGCCGTTCTTCGAGGGCACGATGTCCTTGCCGGTGTTCATGATCATGAAGCACCCGGTGCCGTACGTGTTCTTGGCCATGCCCTTCTCGAAGCAGGCCTGACCGAACGTGGCGGCCTGCTGGTCACCGAGGATGCCGGCGATCGGCACGTCGCCGATCAGGCTCGCCGGGTGGACCTTGCCGTAGACCTCCGACGACGACCTGATCTCGGGCAGCATGCTGACCGGGATCGTCATGTCCTTCGCGATGTCCTCGTCCCAGCTCAGGGTCTTCAGGTCCATGAGCATGGTGCGAGACGCGTTGGTCACGTCGGTGATGTGCACGCCGCCCTTGGTGCCACCGGTGAGGTTCCACACCAGCCAGGAGTCGATGGTGCCCATGGCCAGCTTGCCGGCCTCGGCCTTCTCGCGGGCGCCGTCGACGTTGTCGAGGATCCACTTCACCTTCGGGCCGCAGAAGTACGTCGCCAGCGGCAGACCGACCCGGTCCTTGTACTTGTCCTGGTCACCGCCGCCGAGCTCGTCGACGATCTTCCCGGTGCGGGTGTCCTGCCAGACGATGGCGTTGTAGACGGGCTCGCCCGTCTCCTTGTCCCACACCACCGTGGTCTCGCGCTGGTTGGTGATGCCGATGGCGGCGATGCTGCCCTGGTTGATGCCCGACTTCGACAGGGCGGTGCCCATGACCTCGCGGACGTTGGCCCAGATCTCCTTGGGGTCGTGCTCGACCCAGCCCGCGCGCGGGAAGATCTGCTCGTGCTCCTTCTGGCCGGTCGAGACGATCTGGCCGGAGTGGTCGAAGACGATGGCGCGCGAGCTGGTGGTTCCCTGGTCGATGGCCAGGATGTACTTCGTGTCAGACATGTGACTCCTTCACAACGGTGTGTACGAGGGACAGCTCAGATCACTTGGGGAGCAGCGGCCCGGCGAGCAGGCCGGCCAGGACGCCGCCCACGATGGGGCCGACGACGGGGATCCAGGAGTAGCCCCAGTCGGAGGAACCCTTGCCGGGGATCGGCAGGATCGCGTGCGCGAGGCGCGGCATCAGGTCACGGGCCGGGTTGATGGCATACCCGGTCGGCCCACCCAGCGACGCGCCGATGCCGACCACCAGCAGGGCGACACCCAGGGCACCCAGCCAGCCCAGGTTCTGCACCGGGGTGCCGTTGGGGGCGGTGGCGGCCGCGTCGCCGAAGCGGCCGGCGGCGATGACGACGAACACCAGCACGAAGGTGCCGATGGCCTCGGTGACGAGGTTCCACAGCGGGCTGCGGACCTCAGGACCGGTCGAGAAGACGCCCAGCTTGACGGCAGGGTCGGCCTCCTGGTCGAACTGGTTCTTGTAGGCCAGCCAGCACAGGACCGCGCCGATGAAGGCGCCCACGAGCTGGGCGCCGATGTAGGTCATGACGGTGCCGATCGGCATGCCGTTGCCCGAGGCCAGCAGGCCGAGGGTCACGGCCGGGTTGAGGTGACCGCCCGACTTGTACGAGACGAGCACGCCGGCGAACACCGCCAGGCCCCATCCCCAGTTGATGTGGAGGGCACCGGTGCCGGCGCCCTTGCTCTTCGGGAGGATGTTGTTGGCCACGACGCCTCCACCGAGGAGGAGCAGCATGGCCGTGCCCACCGTCTCCGAGAGGAAGATGGTTGCCAGAGACACTGTCACTCACTTTCCGACACCCAAGGTGTCACTCGACGCCCCACGGGCGTTCACTCGTTGCGTGGTCCGGCGCGGCCACCGTCTGGCGGCCCGCGTCGGCCCTGTCGCCCTGCTGCCCTGATCGTGTCGCGCACCTGGCCCCTGCCCCACGTGCCACGCCGTACGCTCCGGGGGTCTCCTCGTCCCACCCCGCAGGGGTCGGACTCGGACATCCTTGCCTGCCGTGCACAGTTGCGCTAGGTATTGCACGAACGTGCAACAGGAGGGGCAGGCCATGCACGACCGGCGCATGACGATGTACGAGGCGGCCGTCCGCTACTACATGCAGAACGAGACCATGGAGTCGATCGCCCGGCACCTGGCGGTGTCGCGGTCGTCGGTCTCGCGTCTCCTGGCCGACGCACGCGAAGCAGGCATCGTGCGCATCTCGATCACCGAGCCAGCCGGTACGGGCACGGCCGCCGGACGCCGGCTCGCCGAGGCGCTCGACATCCGGGTGCACGTCACGCAGGCCGGGGACACGACGGCGACCGCACGGCTGGACCGGGTCTGCCGGATGGCCGCGTCGATCCTGGGTCAGTCGGTGACCGACGGCCAGTGCATCGGCGTCGCCTGGGGCGTCACCATGGCCAACGTCGTCCGCTACCTGGAGCCGCGTCCTCTGCGCGGTGCCGCCGTGGTGCAGCTGAACGGCGGCACGAACGCCCAGACCAACGACAGCCCCCACGTGGGCGCCGTGCTGGAGGGATTCGGCGCTGCCTTCAGCGCCCGGGTCGTACGGTTCCCGGTGCCCGCCTTCTTCGACTATCCCGCCACGCGGGAAGCGATGTGGCGGGAGCGGTCGGTGAAGCAGGTGCTCGACCTGCAGCAGCGCCTCGACGTGGCGGTGTTCGGCGTCGGGTCGCTGCACGGCGAGGTCCCCTCGCTGGTGTACACGGCCGGCTACCTCGACGACGACGAGCTGGCCCGTCTGGAGGCCGAGGGTGCGGTCGGCGACGTCTGCACGGTCCTGCTGCGCGAGGACGGCAGCTGGGCCGACATCTCCTTCAACGAGCGGGCCTCCGGCCTGCCCCCGGACACGCTGCGCCAGATCGCCACCCGGATCTGCGTGGTGGGCGACCCGCTGCGGGCCCCCGCGGCGATCGGGGCACTGCGGGCGGGGGTCGCCACCGACCTGGTCTGCGACGACGTCACCGCGGAGGTGATCGCGGCGCGCCTGTGACGGTGCGTGCCCCAGAAAACCTGTTGCTGCGACCTGCGACCGCGCCCCTAGGGTGGCCGGTATGAGCTTCCACGTCGCCGAGGTCGTCCTCGCAGACCCTCAGGCTGCCCCTTCCCTGGTCTGGGACGAGGTGGTTCGTCTCGAGACCGCCGAGGACCTCGCGACGCTGGGCTACACCGATCTCGTCACGCCCGACACCGCGCTCAACGCGACCCGGTACGCCGACCGCCGGCTGTCGGACAAGGTGCTGCTGCTGGCCGTGCTCGGTGAGGACCCGGGCGGCGAGCGGGGGCCGTACGGCTTCCGGGCGCTGCCCTCGACCGGTGATGCCGGCATCGAGCCGGGCAGCGTGGCCGGCCGCATCCTGGTCTTGCTCAACACCCTGGACAACACCCACATGGCGGGCGCCGACGACGTGCTGGTCGACCCGGCCCACCGGCGCCAGGGGATGGGGTCGGCGCTCGAGCAGGGGCTGCTCGACGTGGCCCGCCGCGCGGGCCGTGACACCCTGCTGCTGTGGGCGATGGTGACCGGGGCGCTGACCGACTCTCCCGACGGGTCGATCGCCGACCCCACGGGTGACATCCGGGTGCGCACCGACGACGCCGGGGTGGCGTTCGCCCTCGCCCGGGGCTACTCCTTCGCCCAGGCTGAGCGGCACAGCGTGCAGCCGCTGCCAGTGCCAGACGAGGTGCTACGTCCGGCGCTCGACACGTCCCGCGCCGAGGCGGGGGGCTACGAGATCGTGTCCTACGCCGGGCCGACCCCCGAGCGCTACGTCGACCAGATCGCCCGCCTCTACGAGGGCATGTCGACCGACACGCCCCTGGGGGAGGTCGACTGGCAGCCGGAGACGTGGGACGCCGCCAAGGTGCGCGAGACGGACAAGCGCCTGATGCGCGGCCGCGACGTCTTCACCACGGTGGCGCGCCACGTGGCCAGCGACACCGTGGTGGCGTTCACCCAGCTGCTCGGCCCACAGGCGCAGCCCGAGGTGGTGCACCAGGAGAACACCATCGTGCTGGCCGGCCACCGCGGCCACGGTCTGGGGCTGCTCATCAAGGCCCGCAACTGCGCGTTCATCAGCGCGGAGCGGCCCACCTCGCGGCGCGTCCACACCTGGAACGCCGACGAGAACGACCACATGCTTGCCATCAACACCGCCCTCGGCTACCGCCGCGAGAGCATCGCCGCGGCCTGGCAGAAGAAGATCTGACGCCGGCCTGCTGACAGCAGCGGGAGCGCCCGCGTCCCCGTCGGCCTCCGCACAGCCTCGATCGATCCTCGCAGCCTGCATGGAGGCTGCGAGGATCGACAGGCGCTGCGCGGATGCGCGTCGTCACCGTGCGCTACCCCTATGGGCCCCGCCCGGGGGCAGCCGGGCGGGCGCTTCAGTCGGCCAGCGGCGCGTACGCGACCCCGCGGGCCGTGAGCTCGGCCTCCCCGCCGTCCTCGGCGGTGGTGACCCAGATGCCGCCGTCGGTCACGACGACGGTGTGCTCCCAGTGGCTGGCGACCGAGTGGTCGTCGGTGACCACCGTCCAGTCGTCGTCGAGCACGTCGGTGCCCGGCTTTCCCAGCGTCACGATGGGCTCGATCGCCACCGCCATCCCAGGCAGCAGCGTTGGGCCGCGACGGGCACGCCCGAGGTTCGGCACGTCGGGGTGCATGTGCATGGCCGAGCCGATGCCGTGACCGGTGTACTCCGCCACGATCCCGTACCGGCCCGCCGAGCGCACCGAGCCCTCGACCGCGGCGGAGATGTCCCCCACCTGGCAGCCGGGGCGTACGGCGCTGATGCCGGCCCACATCGCCTCACGGGTGACGTCGGAGAGCCGCGCCAGCTCCGGGCTGACCTCCCCCACCGCGACCGTGACAGCCGAGTCACCGTGGAACCCGTCGACGACGGCACCGAAGTCGATGGACACCAGGTCGCCGCTGGCGAGCACCCGGTCGCCGGGGATGCCGTGGACCACCTCGTCGTTGACGGAGATGCAGATGGTCGCCGGGTAGGGCGGGACGCCGTGGCCGATGTCGTACCCGAGGAACGACGACGTCGCGCCTTCCTCGGCCAGCACCGCCCGCGCCACCTGGTCGATCTCCGCGGTCGACGCGCCCGGGACGGCCGCTCCGCTCATCTCGCGCAGCGCCCGGGCCACGACCAGACCGGCCCGGCGCATCGCCCGTACCTGGGCCTCGGTCTTGACCTCGATGCGCAGCGGGCGGCGCCGGATCACCGGCGGCCGGGCAGCGCGTCGAGGGCGTCGCGGATGTGCTCGGTCACCTCGGGCACCGTGCCGTTGCCGTCGACGGTGAGCAGCACACCGGCCTCGCGGTAGTGGTCGAGCAGCGGAGCGGTCGACGTCTGGTACACCTCCAGGCGGCGCTGGATGGTCTCCGCCGTGTCATCGGCCCGGCCCTCGATCTGAGCCCGCTCCAGCAGGCGCCGGGCGACCTCGGTCAGATCGGCGTCGAGGCAGATGACACCGTCGAGCGGCTCCCCGCCCATCATCTCGTCGAGCGCCTTCACCTGCGGCAGCGTGCGCGGGTAGCCGTCGAGCAGCCAGCCCTTCGCCGCGTCCGGCTGCTGCAGCCGGGTGGCGACGACCTCGTCGACGACCTCGTCCGGCACGTACTCACCGGAGTCCATGATCGCCTTGATCTCACGTCCACGCGGCGTCGAGGTGTCCAGGCTGCGGAAGATCGAGCCCGTGGAGATGGTCGGGATCCCCAGGTGCTCGGCGAGGATGCTCGCCTGCGTGCCCTTGCCGGCCCCAGGGGGGCCCATGATCAGGAGCCTCATTCGTCGTCCTTGTCTTCGAGGTCCGTACGCACCAGCCGGCGGCTCGTGCTCGTGAAGGTCAGCGCAGGAAGCCCTCGTAGCTGCGCTGCTGCAGCTGGCTCTCGATCTGCTTCACGGTGTCGAGGCCGACGCCGACGATGATGAGCAGCGAGGTGCCACCGAAGGGGAAGTTCTGGTTCGCGTTCAGCATCACGATCGCCAGCGTCGGGATCATCGAGATCAGGGCCAGGTACAGGGCGCCGGGCGCGGTGAGACGGCTCAGCACGTAGCCGAGGTAGCGCTCCGTCTGCTTGCCGGCCCGCTTGCCCGGGATGAAGCCGCCGTACTTCTTCATGTTGTCGGCGACCTCTTCGGGGTTGAAGGTGATCGACACGTAGAAGTAGGCGAACAGGATGATGAGCACGAAGAAGACCGCGTTGTAGATCCAGTGGTCACCGCGCACGAAGTTCGCCGAGATCCACGCGGCCCCGCGGCCGGTGGGCACGAACTGGGCGTACAGGACCGGCAGGTAGAGCATCGAGGAGGCGAAGATCACCGGGATGACGCCGGCCTGGTTGACCTTCAGCGGGATGTACGTGGTGGTGCCACCGAACAGTCGGCGACCGACCATGCGCTTGGCGTACTGGACCGGGATCCGGCGCTGCGCCTGCTCCATGAAGATGACGCCGGCCATGACGAGCAGGCCGACCGCGATCACGAGCAGGAACACGAACCAGCCCTTGGTGCCGTCGCTCTCGTGGGCGACCTTGATCCCCCACAGCGAGGCGGGGAACTGGGCGGCGATCTGCGTGAAGATCATCACCGACATGCCGTTGCCGACGCCCCGGTCGGTGATCAGCTCGCCCATCCACATGATGACGCCGGTGCCGGCGGTCATGGTGAGGATCATCACGACGATCGGGAAGATGGTCTTGTCGTACACGATGCCGGGGCAGCCCTGGAACAGCTGGTCGTTGACGGCGAGCGTCGTGAACGCGGTGGCCTGGATGATCGCCAGCACCAGGGTGAGGTAGCGCGTGTACTGGGTGATCTTCTGGGTGCCGGCCGCGCCCTCCTTCTTGAGGGTCTCCAGGCGCGGCACCACCACGGTCATCAGCTGCAGGATGATGCTCGCCGTGATGTACGGCATGATCCCCAGCGCGAAGATCGCCAGCTGGAGCAGCGCCCCACCGGAGAACAGGTTGATCATCGAGTAGAGACCGGCCTGGTCGCCCGCGACCGCCTGCGTGCGGCACACGTTCAGCTGCTGCACGTTGACGTTCGGAGTCGGGATCGTCGACCCCAGGCGGAACAGCGCCATGATGAACAGGGTGAACAGGATCTTCCGGCGCAGGTCCGGGGTCCGGAGTGCGTTACCGAAGGCGGACAGCATCCGAGTCCTTCTCCCCACTTGATCAGCGACGCCGATGCGGCGACGTACAGACGAGCAACCGGGACAGCGTACCCCAGGTGGCTCGGCTGTCTGTCGCGCTCCGCGCTCCGTAGCGGTGTCACCTGGGGCGTCGCCGGGCGCCCCGGCCGGGCCGGCTGTCTGTCGCGCTCCGCGCTTCGCAGGCCGCAGGTGTCCGCTGGTTGAGCAAGCCTCGGCCGAGCCTGCGAGGGCGAGGTGCGTCGAGACCGGGCTAATCCGAGCCGGCGAGGACAGGCACAGGCAAGGCACAGAGCACCCACCGGAGACGCATCTCTCACAAGGCCTCGAGCTCAACGCCGGTTCCAGCCGGGGCGCCCCCCGTCTGGACTGAGGAGAGCGAGCGACGCCCGACTGGCACCGGGCCACGAGCTACCGCGAAGACCGACGAGGGAAGACGGGGGTCATGACGCCCCGGCTGCGGAGCGTGGAGCGCGACCGATCAACGCAGCCCCCACCACCAGTTCGTCACGGTCGCCCGGCTGTCCTCCAGCACGACCCCGTCCCTCACGACGACCGCGGACACGGTGCCCCAGGTCGGGTCGAAGCCGGTGGCCCAGCCGGCCTGCGTGGAGGGCACGGTCACCTGGCGCTCCCGGCCGTGCCAGAAGCCGGTGACCCGCAGCTGGTCGCCCGGCTGGATCGAGGACTCGGCGAAGGAGACCGACCACAGCGACGTACGCGCCTTGACCGTCGGGCGGCACTCCGGCTTCTGCGTGATCGACACCCGGGTCTGCTCCAGGGCCTGACCGCCGCGGACCACGACGGCGGTCGCCTGGGTCCAGGTCGGCTTGCTGCCGGAGTACCAGCCGGCGTCGGTGAGGGGCACCGTGGTGAGCTGCGCCTGGCCGTTCCAGGTGCCGTCGATGCGCAGCTGGTCGCCCGGCTCGTACGGCGTGGCCGTGAAGCCGAACGCCGTGCAGGACTGGTAGCTCGACACCACCGGCGTGACCGGGACCTTGACCGCCTTCATGCCGACGACCACCGGGTCGTGGTCGCTGCTGGCGTCCATGGTCGGCTCGTAGAAGTCCACGGTGTTGTACCGGCGGCGCGAGTACTGCATCGCGACCGACTCGTCGCCGTTGATGTCGAGGTCGTCGGCGCCGGTCACCATCGCGAGCCCCTTGGCGTTCGTGTACGCGTGGTCGAGCGAGCCGAGCCGACCGCTGTACTGGTAGCTGGTCGATCGGGGGTTGAACCGACGGACCAGGTCGGTGTAGCCCGCCGCCTCGATGATCTGCGCCGGGGTCTCCTTGGAGTACGCGTTGAAGTCGCCGACCAGGAAGGCGGCCTCGTCGCCGAAGACGGTGCTCACCCAGGCCGTGAGGTCCCTGGCCTGTGCCTCGCGCGAGGGGTTGCTCAGCCCCTGCCCGGTGCCGTCGTCGTCACCGGACCCCTTGGACTTGAAGTGGTTCACCAGCACCACGAAGCTCTGGCCTCCGGTGCGCTGGAAGCGCTGCCCCAGCGGCTGGCGAGCGTTCGCGAACGACGGGCTGTCCTGGATGATCGACGGGCCGACCGGGGTCACCCGCTCCTTCTTGTAGATCAGGGCCGTGCGGATCACGTCCTCGCTGACCGGCAGCACGGCCGGCGACGGCACGTACGCGTAGACCTCCGCGCCGGCCCGCGCGTTCAGCGCCGCCGTCAGCGTGCGCAGCGCAGCGTCGCGGTCGTGGTTGAAGCGGGCGGAGTTCTCGACCTCCATCAGCCCGACCACGTCGGCGTCGAGGGTCGCCAGCGCGCTCACGATCTTGGCCTGCTGGTCGGCGAGGGCGGCAGGTGTGTACGCACCGCGGACCAGGCAGCCGTCGGACCCGACGGGCGTGCCGGTCATGTCCTTGTACGCCTTGCAGCCGGGCTCGTCCTGCCCGAGGTCGGTGAAGTAGTTGAGCACGTTCATCGAGGCGATCCTCGTGTCGCCCCCGACGGCCGGGGCAGCCGATGGGCGGGTGTTCTCGCTGGAGAGGAAGTCCGCCTTGGCCCCTACCACCTGACCGGTGGGCTGGTAGTTCCACTGGAACCGGTAGTCGAGGATCACGCCCGCGGTGAAGCGGACCTGCGACCCCGTACGCATCGGGGTGGCCTGCGAGAGGTACGGCAGCGGCGACTGCTGGGCCGCCGGGTTGCGCAGGTAGTCCCAGCTGGAGCCGTCGTCGAGGGTGATCGCCCGCTTCAGCTGCTCGGCCTCGAACGCGGCCGCCTCGGCCGGGACGACCCGGTCGGTCGCCTGCCACAGGGGGTCGGTGCCCGCGGCCAGACCCAGCTGGCCGTACTGGTTGAGCTGGTAGTTGTTGCTGATCGTGTAGTCGCCCTGGGGCAGCACGAGCATGCCCTCGTACGCCTCCTTGTCGGCGTCGGTCACCGGCACCGCGGTGAGCGGGGTGGGCGTCACCGCCGCGCAGCCCGAGCGCGCGACGAGCTTCGGCTGGGTGAGCTGGGTGAGCCCGTTGTACTCCGCCGCCGTGCCCGTGACGTCGTAGCAGTCACCGATCTTCACCGTCGGGGCGGAGCCGGTGTAGACGAAGACGCCGTCGGAGGCGTCGGCGGCCGTCTTGGTGCGGCCGCCGCTGCCCGGGGTCTGCAGGTAGAAGCCGTTGAAGCCGCCGGTGGGGTAGCTCGCGGTCACCACTCCCGTGGTGGTCACGGTGGTGCCGAGCAGCGGTGTGACCGCGCCGGCCCCCTGGATCTGGGCGATCGTCACCGTGGCTGAGGTGGGCGGGGTGGTCGGCCCGGTGGGCGAGGTGGTCGCGGTCGGACCGCCGGTGGGGGTGGTCGTGCTGGTGGGGCCGCTGGTCGGGGTGGTCGTGGTGGGGCCGCTGGTGGGGGTCGGCGTGCTGGACGGGCCGCCCGAGGGCGTACCGGAGGAACCCGCGTTCTGCGGGGTCGGCGGGCCGGCGACGAAGTCGGCGGCGTTGTCGTCGGTGTCGCGACCGTTCGTGCGCGTCACCGAGGTGGTGTTGCTCGCGGCCGGGGCGGAGGTGCCCTCGACCTTGGTGGCACCACCGAAGCCCACCAGGTCGACCACGGCTCCGTCGGGCCCGGCCAGCTGCACCGACCCGGCGGTGGCGCTCATCGAAGCGGTGCACAGGGCGTCCGGGGTGGGCAGCGGGGCGGCACCGCCCGCGCCCTTGGCCTGCTGGACCAGGAAGTGACCGCCCGCGGGCACCGAGCCGCTGAGGGTGCAGGTGTTGCCCAGGTTCCCCGAGGCGGAGTAGTAGCTGAGCGTGTAGCCGGCGAGGTCGACCGTGGTCGGCCCCGGGTTCAGCAGCTCGACGAAGTCGTGCGTGTAGGGCGCTCCGGAGTTGCCGCCACCTCCGTAGACCTCGTTGATGACCACGTGGCCGGAGGCCGCCTGCACCGGCTGGGCCAGGAGGAGGGTGGCGGCCAGGGCGGTGGCTCCGGCGAGACAGGCGGTACGCCGCGCGCGCGTGACAAGAGGCATGGAGAGCTCCGGGGATGGGCGGGATGGGCCGCTCGAAACGTACGGCTCCGGGCCGGCCGCGACCGGTGGACCGGGGAGGGTTCACCCGACGTTGGCCTGATGTTAGGGAGCGACCATCCGCCGCACGGCGGCCTTGGCGCTCGGCCGGGTGTCACCGAGCAGACACACCAGACGTGCGACCTCAGGAGCAGCAGTGATCACGCCGCAGTGGACGACGACCGCCGTCGGGTGACCGGTGACCGACTCGGCCTGGGAGCGGTCGTCGACCACGATGACCGGGGTCGCGCCCTGAGGCACGTCGTCCAGGGACCGCGCACGCAGCGTGTCTGGCCGCGCCTCGGTGAGCGTGACGACGAACGGTGAGCGGCGCTCGCCGGCGGCGATGTTCACGTGGCGGCGAAGGTCGACGACCACTGCCTGCTCCCGGAGCTGCACGTCGCCGCGCGTGACGAGTGCCCGTTCGGCGGCCTCGGCACCCACGAGGTCCGCCTCCCGCATGGCGGCGGGCAGGTCGGTGAGCGGCGGGAGGGACCGGCGCCGCAGGCGGCGGACCCGAGCGGCGCTCTCGGT
>CAKZHP010000118.1 GCA_936924635.1 uncultured Propionibacteriaceae bacterium | reverse complement strand
CGGCTCGGCCTCGGCGAGCGGCCTGCAGGACGGCCCCGGCACGGCCGGTGCGCCCGGCGGCTGGGCGCCCGTGCAGCAGACCCCGAAGGCGACGGCGGTGCCGGAGCCGGCGTCGAAGAAGCCGGAGTTCGAGGCGCAGTCGCTGCCCATGACCACCGCCGAGTCGCTGCCCGGCCAGGAGATCTCCGAGGTCGTCGGGGTCGTGTTCGGGGTGGCGGTCCGCTCCTCCGAGGCCAAGGTCGGCCCCGAGACGGTGTCGTTGCTGGCCAAGGCACGTACGGACGCGCTCAGCTCCCTGGCCGACATGGCCACGGAGGCCGGCGGTGACGCCGTGGTCTCGATCCGCTTCGACGGCGGCCGCGTCAGCGAGGGCCTGCACGAGGTGACCGCGTACGGCACCGCGGTCAAGCTCGTCGGCGGAGCCGGCGCCACGACGCAGGACGACGCCCCGGCCGACACCCAGGCCAGCGCGACCGACAGCTGGTCGACCGAGACGTCCACGACGGCGACCAGGCCCACCTTCGGTGACGGCGAGCGGCCGTCGACCGCGGTCCTGCCCAGCAGCAGCGAGTAGGCCTACTGCCGGGCTCGGGAGGGCGCGCACCCAGCACCCGCTCGCGCGCTCTGCCACAGGGTCCGGTGCTGCGCGGGGGGCTTCGTGCGGCACGTCACCCGTCGACATGGCAGGGCTCGGCGCGTTGCTGCGGCTCCTAGCCCTGCGAAGGCTGGAAGTGCTGCTGCAGGCGGCGCAGCGTGGCGCGGATCGCCGTCAGGTTGGTCTTGGGGGCGCCCATCGCGTAGATCAGCCACTTGGCACGGCAGGTCGACCAGTCGAAAGTCTCGGTCACCGCGGCGCCCCGCTCGGTCGGCTCGAGCTCGTAGCGCCACACGTGGTGGCCCCACTCCTGGCGCCACGCGATGCGGCGGTCCTCCTCGAGCTCGACCACGGTGTTCCACATCTTGTACGGGATCCCGCGCCGCATCGACGTGAGGAACCGGTCACCGAGACGGAGCTCGGTCGGCCCTCCCGCGCTGCTCTCGACCACCGTGCCCGAGCCGTCGAACAGCGCATGCGCGGCGGGGTCCCGCAGCAGGGCGAACACCTCGGGGAAGCCTCCACCTCAGCCGTCGCACTCACCTGCTCCTCGCGTCCTGTCAGGTGCGAACCTACCCCCTTCGGCGGCCAGAAACTTGTGGAGTGAGTGCTCACTCACTACCCTTGCCGGGTGAGCAGAGCCAAGCCCCTGGCGCCCCACGAGCGGCGGCAGGCCATCGTGGAGTCGGCGACGCCGCTCATCCTCGAGCAGGGGGCACAGGTCACCACCCGCCAGATCGCCGACGTGTGCGGGCTGGCCGAGGGCACCTTGTTCCGCGCGTTCGAGAACAAGGACGCGATCGTGCGGGCCGTGTGCTCCACGGTCCTCGACCCGGAGCCGCTGCTGGCCGAGATCGGCGCCATCGACCTGTCGCTCCCGCTGCGGGAGCGCATCGTCGAGATGCTGCGCGTCGTCACCAGGTCGACTCGCGCCGTGCGAACGCTGATGGCCGCCTTCCACATGGGTCGGATGGGTGACACCGCCGCTCGCGATCCCCAGGCCGACCACCGCTTCATGCTGGAGCGGCGGGCCAGGGTGGTCGCCGCCATGGCCCGCGTGCTGGAGCCCGATGCGGCCCGGCTGCGCCTGAGCACCGCGGCCGCGGCCTCCTTCGTCCAGCTGTCGGTGGTGGCTGCTTCGATGGATCACATGCTGGAGCCGCCGCTCGACGACCCGGCCGTCGTGGCCGACCTCCTCTACCACGCCATCACGAAGGACACCGATGAGATCTAACCCGCTGCTGCGGCTGCTCGGGAGGGGGCTGCGCCCGTACCTCGGCACCCTCCTGGTCGTCGTCGTCCTTCAGTTCGCGGCCACCCTGGCCGGCCTGGAGCTGCCGACGCTGAACGCCGAGATCATCGACAACGGTGTGGTCAAGGGTGACACCGCCTACATCTGGAGCCACGGGCTGCTGATGCTGGGGGTCTCCCTGCTCCAGGTGATCGCCCAGATCGGCGCCGTGTTCCTCGGCGCCCGCGTCGCCATGAGCTTCGGCCGCGACACCCGGGCCGCCGTCTTCGACCAGACGCTCTCGTTCTCCTCGCGCGAGGTGAACCGGTTCGGCGCCCCCTCGCTGATCACCCGCTCGACCAACGACGTGCAGCAGGTGCAGATGCTCGTGCTGATGACCTGCATCATGCTGATCGGGGCACCAATCACCATGATCGGCGGCGTCATCATGGCGCTGCGCACCGACCTCACCATGAGCTGGATCGTGTTCTTCGCCGTGCTCGCCATGGCGGTGCTGATCGGCATCATGCTCGCCAACATGGGCCCGCTGTTCGGCCTCATGCAGAAGCGCATCGACACCATCAACCGGGTGCTGCGCGAGCAGATCACCGGCGTCCGGGTCGTGCGCGCGTTCGTGCGCGAGCCGTTCGAGCGCGACCGGTTCGCGCGCGCCAACTCCGACGTCACGTCGACCGCGCTCAAGGTCGGCCGGTTCATGGCCACGATGTTCCCCGTCGTGATGCTCATCATGAACGTCTCCACCGTCGCGGTGCTCTGGGTCGGCGCCGGTCAGATCGACGCAGGCGAGATCGAGATCGGGCAGATCACGGCGTTCATCACCTACCTCGTGCAGATCCTCATGAGCGTGATGATGTCGACGATGATGCTGGTCATGGTGCCCCGCGCCGCGGTGTGCGCCGAGCGCATCATGGAGGTGCTCGACACGCCCTCCAGCGTCGTCCCACCGGCTCGCCCGGTGACCACCGCCACCGAGCGCGGTGACGTGCGGTTCGAGGGGGTCTCGTTCACCTACCCCGGCGCTGAGTCGCCAGTGCTGTGCGACCTCACGTTCGAGATCCGGCCAGGGCGTACGACGGCGGTGATCGGTGCCACGGGCTCGGGCAAGTCGACCCTGGTGAACCTGGTGCCGCGCCTGTTCGACGCCACCTCCGGCACGGTAATGGTCGACGGGGTCGACGTGCGCGAGCTCGACCCCGACCTGCTCTGGAGCGGCATCGGCCTGGTGCCCCAGCGGCCCTACCTGTTCACCGGCACGGTCGCCAGCAACCTGCGCTTCGGCGCTCCCGACGCCACCGACGAGCAGCTCTGGGCCGCCCTGCGGACGGCTCAGGCGGCCGACTTCGTCGAGGCGATGCCGCTGCAGCTCGACGCACCCATCGCGCAGGGCGGCACCAACGTGTCGGGCGGTCAGCGGCAGCGGCTCTCGATCGCGCGGGCACTGGTCAAGAAGCCCGACATCTACATCTTCGACGACTCGTTCTCCGCTCTCGACGTCGCCACCGACGCCCGGCTGCGGGCCGCGCTGGCGTCGGAGACCCAGGAAGCGGGCGTGCTGATCGTCGCCCAGCGGGTCTCCACCATCCGCGACGCCGACGAGATCCTGGTGCTCGACGACGGGCGCATCGTCGGTCGCGGCCGCCATGACGAGCTCCTCCGTACGTGCCCCACGTACGCCGAGATCGTCGACTCCCAGATGAGCGCCGAGGAGGCCGCCGCATGAGCACCGACGACGTGACGACGGTCGACGAGACCGCCACCGAGGGCGCCCCCGCGGCCCCCGCCAAGGCCAACGCGCGCCCGCAGTTCGGCCCGCGTGGCCCGCAGCACGGCCCGGGCGGCGGCATGGGCAGCGGGGAGAAGGCGGTCAGCTTCGGCCCGTCGCTGAAGCGGCTCCTGGGCTACCTGGCTCCGCAGAAGATCCGGGTCACGATCGTGATCCTGGTCGCGGTGGTGGGCGTGGCCTGCAGCGTCGTCGGCCCGAAGCTCATCGGCCGGGCCACCGACCTCATCTTCGCCGGCGTCATCGGCAAGCAGCTCCCCGCGGGCGTCCCCATCGACCGGGTGGTCGCGGGGATGCGCGCCAACGGCCAGGACCGAGTCGCCGACATCGTCGAGAAGCTCGGCGTGGTGCCCGGCCAGGGCATCCAGTTCGACCGGCTGCACAGCTGGCTGCTGCTGGCCGTCGGTCTGTACGTGCTGAGCGCGCTGCTGATGTGGCTGAACGGCTGGATCCTCAACGGCGTCGTGCAGAAGGTCGTGTACGAGATGCGGCGCGAGGTGCAGGCGAAGATGGACCGCCTCCCGCTGTCGTACTTCGACAAGCAGCCCCGCGGCGAGCTGCTGAGCCGGGTCACCAACGACATCGACAACGTCTCGCAGACCCTGCAGCAGACGCTGTCGCAGCTGCTCACCTCGCTGCTCACCCTGATCGGCGTGCTCATCATGATGCTCACGGTCTCGCCGCTGCTGACGCTGATCGCCGTGGTCAGCATCCCGGTCTCGATGGTCGTCGTGGCGCTCATCGGCAAGCAGTCGCAGAAGCGGTTCGCCGCCATGTGGCGCCACACCGGCGAGCTGAACGGCCAGATCGAGGAGGCCTTCACCGGCCACGCGCTGGTCAAGGTGTTCGGGCGGCAGCCGGAGATGGTCGAGACCTTCCGCGCCAAGAACGCCCAGCTCTACCAGGCCTCGTTCGGCGCCCAGTTCATCAGCGGCATCATCATGCCGGTCATGTTCTTCGTCGGGAACCGTCGTACGTGCTGGTGGCCGTCGTCGGCGGTCTCCGCGTGGCCCACGGCCAGATCAGCCTCGGCGACGTGCAGGCGTTCATCCAGTACTCCCGCCAGTTCACCCAGCCGCTGACGCAGGTCGCCTCCATGGCCAACCTGCTGCAGTCGGGCGTCGCGTCGGCCGAGCGCGTGTTCGAGGTGCTCGACGCCGAGGAGATGTCGCCCGAGGCGACCGGTGCGCTGACGGGGGTGCGCGGTGAGGTCCGGTTCGAGGACGTGTCGTTCTCGTACGACCCAGCCAAGCCGCTCATCACCGGGCTGTCGCTCGACGTACGGCCCGGGCAGACCATCGCCATCGTCGGCCCCACGGGCGCCGGCAAGACGACGCTGGTCAACCTGCTGATGCGGTTCTACGAGATCGACGGCGGCCGGATCCTGCTCGACGGGGTCGACATCACGAGCATCCCCCGGGCGACGCTGCGGCAGAACCTCGGCATGGTGCTGCAGGACACCTGGCTGTTCCACGGGTCGATCCGCGACAACATCGCCTACGGGCGGCCGGGAGCCTCCGAGGAGGAGATCCGCGCGGCCGCGGAGGCGACGTACGTCGACCGCTTCGTGCATACGCTGCCCGACGGCTACGACACGGTGATCGACGAGGAGGGGTCGAACGTGTCGGTGGGCGAGAAGCAGCTCATCACGATCGCCCGGGCGTTCCTCGCCGACCCGACGCTGCTGATCCTCGACGAGGCGACCAGCTCGGTCGACACCCGCACCGAGGTTCTGGTGCAGCGGGCGATGGGCGTGCTGCGCGAGAACCGTACGTCGTTCGTCATCGCCCACCGTCTGTCGACCATCCGCGACGCCGACGTGATCCTGGTGATGGAGAACGGGTCGATCGTGGAGCAGGGCTCCCACACCGAGCTGCTGGAGCGCGGGGGTCACTACTACGACCTCTACCAGGCGCAGTTCTCCGGTGCGGTCCAGGACGAGGACGAGGCGCAGGCTCCCGTACCGGCCCGCTGACCCTCCCCTGGCCGTCCGGCAGAGCACCCCAGACGCGCACCAGCCCCTGCGGCGGTGTCGGCGTCTGGGGTGCGTAGCGTGGGGGCCCGGCCAGGCGGGGCGGGGTTGCCGAGAGGGGCCCTGAGGTCGCCGTCCTCAGGGGGCTACGGGCGACGGCCCCTGCGCTCCGTACGCTGGGCCTGTGAGCACCACGACACCGGTCAATGTCCCGCCGAGCCCCATGGGGCTGAGCGACGTGCTCGGCACCACCATGGCTGTCTTCCGCCGCCGGCTCGGGCTGTTCCTCGCCCTGGCGGCGGTCCCCCTCGTGGGCTCGCTGGTCGTCGTCCTGATCCTGTACGCCATCATCTTCGTCGGCGCCATCGGGGTCTTCGCCCAGCTCGGCAGCACCCCGAGCACGGGTCAGATCGCCGGCATCATCGGCGTCGGCTTCGTCGTCTACCTGGTGATGGCGCTCGCGATCGGGCTGGTGAACGCGTACGCGCAGGGCCTGATGGTCAACGCCGCGCGCGAGACCATGGAGCACCGCTACCCCAGCCTCAGCCAGGTGCGCGAGCTCACCCGCGGCTTCCTCGGGCGTTACGTCGGGGTGTACCTGCTGCTGACGGCCGGAGCCATGGTCGGTGTGTTCGCGGTCTTCCTCCCCGTGCTGGGTGGCCTGGTCGCGGCCATCGGGGCCTCGATGTCGGGCTCGCGCGCGGCCAGCGACGACGCCCTGACCGCCATGCTCGCCGGCATCGGCGTCAGCATGCTCCTCTACCTGGTCTTCATCGTGGTCGCGGCCATCATCGGCATCCGCACCATCTTCATGGCGCCGATCACCGCCGTCGAGGGACTGTCGGGCATGGCCATCCTCAAGCGGTCCTGGGCGCTCACCCGGGGCAGCTTCTGGCGGATCCTCGGCTACCTGTTCGTGCTGGGCCTGATCATGTACGCGATCAGCACCGTGGTGTCGATGATCAGCCAGGCCGTCCTCGGTGTGTCCACCAGCCTCTCCGGGGGCTCGGGTGACGAGATGGCCCAGATCATGACCATGCTCCCCGCCCTCGGCGTGTCGGTGCTGCTGTCCTTCGCCGTCCAGCTGGTGATGACGCCGGTCATGATGATCTACCTGACGGTCATGTACGTCGACCAGATCCGCCGCTCCCAGATGCCGACGACGCCCGCGTACGGAACGCCGCAGGGCTACAGGCCGCAGGCGTACGGGCAGCCGGGGGCGCACGGGCAGCCGGGGTACGGGCAGCAGGGCCCGTGGGCGCCGACGCAGGGTGGCCAGCCCCCGTACGGCACGCCCTCGCCGGGTTCGTCGCCGTACGGGTCGCAGCCGCACGGCCCGCAGCCCGGTGCGCAGCCCCCGTACGGGCAGGCACAGCCGCCGTACGGGTCGGGCCAGAACCCTCCGTACGGCCGCTGAACCGGCGCCTCAGGCAGCAACGCGGCAGCTGTGTTTCGTTGTCGGAACAGAACTGCCGAGTTGTCGTCGCGAACACCTGGGCACCGGCGGTCCCAGACCTGGTTGGCTGTTCCCCATGACGCTGCTCGTGGGTGTGGACGTGCTGGGCCAGGGTGCCGGTGACCTGGCGATCGTCGATGGCGTGCTGGTCGACCCGGGCTCGCGTGACGACTGGGAGCGGGTCGACTGCTCCGGTCTGGTGGCGCTGCCCGCGTTCGTGGACATGCACACCCATCTGCGCGACCCGGGCACCGGGGAGGCCGAGACCATCGAGACCGGCTCCCGGGCGGCCGCGGCCGGCGGGTACGGCGCCGTCTGCGCGATGCCCAACACGGTGCCGGTCGCGGACACGGCCGAGATCTGCGCGTACGAGCGGCGGCGCGGCGAGGAGGTCGGGCTCGTCGACGTCGTCCCGGTCGGGGCCGTCACCGTGGGCCAGAACGGCGAGCAGCTGGCCGACCTGGAGGCGATGGGCGCGGTCGCCGTACGGATGTTCTCCGACGACGGCAAGTGCGTCGCCCGCTCCGACCTGATGCGCGACGCGCTGGTGATCGTCGCCCGGCTCGGTGGTCTCGTGGCGCAGCACGCCCAGGACCCGCTGCTCACCGTGGGCGCGCAGGTCGACGCCGGCATGGCCGAGGCGACCGGGCTGCCCGGCTGGCCCACGATGGCGGAGTCGGTGATCGTGGCGCGCGACGCGCTGATGGCCGCGGAGCTGGGGTCGCGGGTGCACGTCTGCCACGTGTCGACGGCCGCGACCGTGGGCGTCGTGCGGTGGGCGAAGGACCAGGGCTACCCGGTGACGGCCGAGGTCACCCCGCACCACCTCTGGCTCGACCACGGCACGGGGGGGACCGCCCCCGTGTACAAGGTGACCCCGCCGCTGCGCTCGGCGGCCGACGTCGAGGCCGTACGTGCCGCGCTCGTCGACAGCACCATCGACGTGGTGGGCACCGACCATGCCCCGCACCCGGCGGTCAGCAAGCAGGCCGACTGGTGCGACGCCGCCATGGGGATGCTCGGGCTGGAGACCGCGCTGCCGGTCGTGGCCGACGCCCTGGTCCGAACGGGCCGGCTCACCTGGGCCGAGCTGGCCGACCGGATGTCGGTGGCGCCCGCACGGATCGTCGGCCTGCCGGAGCACGGGTCCACGCTCGAGGTCGGCGCGCCGGCGACCCTGTGCCTGGTCGACCCCGCCCGGGAGTGGACGGCGACCGGCGAGGGCATGGCCAGCATCGCCGGCAACACCCCGTTCGAGGAGGTCCGGTTCTCGACCCGGGTGGTGGCCACGGTGCTGCGGGGGCGGGTGACGTACGACCTGGACGGCCGCTTCCCCGCGTCCTGAGTCTCGCCCGGTCCGAACGGTGGCCCACCGACCCCCCGGCGCGGGCCCTGGCCCTAGGGTCGCCGCATGACCACTCCCCGCTGGCCCGTCGTGCTGTTCGACCTGGACGGCACCCTCGTCGACACGATCAACCTGATCGTGACCTCCTACCAGCACGCGTTCCGCACCGTCGTCGGCCACGAGTGGCCGGAGGCGGAGATCAAGTCGTGGATCGGCACCTCTCTGATCGACGCCTTCCGCGCGGCGCTCGGCACCAAGAAGGGCGAGAAGGCGTTCGCGGTCTACACGGCGTTCAACCAGGAGCACACCGAGGAGCTCATCAAGGGGTACGCAGGGGTGCCGGAGCTGATCGACGCGCTGCGGGAGGCGGGCGTACGGATGGGCGTGGTGACGTCGAAGCGTCGCGAGCCCGCCGAGTGGGCGCTGCGCCTGGGACACCTCGACCTGCCCGTGGTGATCGCCCACGAGGACGTCACCGCGCACAAGCCCGACCCCGCGCCCCTGCTGGCCGGCCTGGAGAAGCTCGGTGCCTCCGCCGACGAGGTGGTGTACGTGGGCGACGCGGTCGTCGACATCAAGGCCGCTCGGGCCGCCGGGCTGCCCTGCCTGTCGGTGAGCTGGGGCGCCGGCGTACGGGCCGACCTGGAGGAGGCGCACCCCGAGGGCATCGCCGACACCGCGGCCGAGCTGGGCCGGCTGCTGCTGGGCTGACCCGAGGCGTCGCCTACGCCGTGAGGGTCGCATGCACCCGGTGGGCCTTCTCCACCAGGGCCTCCAGCGTCCCGTCCTCGACCACCGCTCGCCGCTGCTTCTCCGGCAGACCGGCCAGCTTGTCGGCCTTGGCGACCATCGCCTCGTACGCGGCCTCCCGCTCCTGCGACCCCAGCTGGTGCGTCTTGGCCAGGTACTCCTTGGCGTGCCGCTCCACGCTGCCCGCCAGCGCCCGCGCGCGGCCACCGGGGCTGACCAGCGAGAGCACCACCGTCACCGCGAGGACCCCGACGATCACGCTCAGCGAGGTGCCGATGGAGACCTCGATGACGTGCACGGGCTGGCCGTCGTTGATGAACCACAGGCTGTTCTCGTGGAGGGCGTGCAGGATCAGCTTCACCCCGATGAAGCCCAGGATCGCCGCCAGGCCGTACGACAGGTAGACCAGGCGGTCCAGCAGGCCGTCGATGAGGAAGAACAGCTGCCGCAGGCCCAGCAGCGAGAACGCGGTCGCCGTGAACACCACGAACACGTTGGTGGTGAGGCCGTAGATGGCGGGGATCGAGTCCAGCGCGAACAGGATGTCGGTGCCGCCGATGACCACCATCACCAGCATCAGCGGCGTCAGCACCCGCCGCCCGTTCTCCATGGTGGTGAGCTTGTCGCCGTCGTACGTCTCGGAGGTGCGCAGGAACTGTCGCGCGATGCGCACCACGATGTTGTCGGCCTCGTCCTTCTTCTCGTCCTGCGGCATCAGCATGTGGCCGCCGGTGAGCAGGAGGATCAGGCCGAAGATGTAGAAGACCCACGAGAACTGGTTGATGAGCGCGGCGCCGAGGAAGATGAACCCGGTGCGCGCCACCAGCGCGAACGCGATCCCGAACAGCAGCACCTTCTGCTGCTGCGCCCTGGGGACGGCGAAGCTCGACATGATGATCAGGAAGACGAACAGGTTGTCGACGCTGAGCGCCTTCTCGGTGACGTAGCCCGCGAAGTACTCCTGCCCCATCTGGGCCCCACCGAGCAACCACACCCCGACGCCGAACAGCACGGCGATGCCGACGTACAGGGCCGACCAGCGCGCACTCTCGCCCAATGTGGGCACATGCGCCGTGCGCACGTGGAAGAAGAAGTCGTAGACGAGCAGGGCGACGATGAAGGCGATGGTGCCAGCCCAGACGTAGGCGGGGATCTCCACGATGACAGGTCTTTCGCGAGGCGGGCGCACCCCGTGCTCCAAGCGGCCAGGCGGTGCCGGTCAGGCTCGATCCTCGCCGAGCCGTGCCTGGGGGGCAAGCGGGGGCGCCTCCAGCACCTCCGTCGCGGTGGCCTCCCCGGATTGTCGGTGCCCGTGACTAGCCTGGCTCGCGGAGGTGATGGTGGTGCGCAGAGGCGTGGTCGCGGTGCTGGTCGTGATGGGGATGATGCTCGGGCTGCTGACCGGTTGCGGGAAGGGTCAGGCTCCGGCACCCACCCCCCCGTTGAACCTGCCCGTCGCCGATGACACGGTCGCGGCGCTGGCTTCGGCCCTGGGCGCGCTCGACGTACGGCAGGCACCGCTCGCCTCCTCTCCCACGACCGCGCAGACGGAGATCGACACCATCGTCTCCGGGATGGACGGCCTGAAGCCGAAGGTCACACCGGCCGGGATCGCGTACGCCAAGGACGAGCCGAGGGCGACCGCCACCCTGCACTACGAGTGGGCGATGCCCAGCGGCACCTGGGCCTATGACGTCACCGGCCCGCTGGAGCACAACGGCCAGGGCTGGAAGGCGGTCTGGAGCCCGGCGCTGCTGAACCCCCGCCTGGACGCGACGAACCGTCTCGTGCACACCCGCACCCCCGCCAAGCGCGCACCGATCACCGGCAACAACGGGGTCGCCCTCGTCGAGGAGCACGAGGTGGTCAAGGTCGGCATCGACAAGACGCGCGTCACCCCGGAGCAGGCCGCCGCCTCCGCCCGGGCCCTGGCGGCGGTCGTGGGCATCAACCCCGACACGTACGCGGCCTCGGTCACCGCCGGCGGCGCCAAGGCGTTCGTGGTGGCGGTCACGCTGCGCAAGGAGGACGTGCCGCCGCAGGTGGCGAGCATCCCCGGTGCGCTCGGCGTCGCCGGCACCGCCATGCTCACCGCGACGCCAGGCTTCGCCGACGAGCTGCTGGGCAGCATCGGCGAGGCCACGCCGGAGGTCGCCGCCGCCTCGAAGGGAGCCGTCGCTGCCGGTGACATGGTCGGTCTCACGGGGCTGCAGAAGCGGTACGACGAGCAGCTGCGCGGCACGCCAGGCGACAAGATCACGCTTGTCGGCCGCCGCCCGGCCAGCCCGAGCCCGTCGCCCAGCGGCTCGTCGAGCCCGCCCGCCACCCCACCTGGAAGTGCCCCGCCCAGCCCGACCACCCAGCCGTCCGTGGTGCCGCAGGTGCTGCACGAGGGCGCTCCGGTCGCGGGGCAGCCGCTCGCGATCAGCCTCGACCTGGAGCTGCAGCAGAAGGCCGAGCGCGTGATGCAGACGGTGCCCGGGGCAGCGGCGGCGGCGATCGTACGGCCCTCGTCGGGCGCCATCCTCGCCGTGGCCAACTCGCCCGGCAGCAACGGCCAGCCCGACGCCAGCTTCGGGCAGTACGCCCCCGGGTCGACGTTCAAGGTGGCCACCGCGCTGGCGCTGCTGCGCAAGGGTTACACGCCCGACACGATGGTGAGCTGCACCGCGACCACGACGGTCGAGGGCTGGCCGTTCAAGAACTACGCCGACTTCCCGAGCTCCCGCGTCGGCACCATCCCGCTGAAGGACGCCATCGCCTCCTCCTGCAACACCGCGCTCATCAACGAGTACGCGAAGGTGTCCGGCGACGACCTGCGCAACGCCGCCGCCAGCCTCGGCGTGGGTGTGGACTACGACGCCGGGTTCCCCGTCTTCTACGGCACCGTCCCCGCCCCCGACTCCGGCCCGAAGAAGGCGCAGGAGATGATCGGGCAGGGCGGCGTGCTGGCGTCGCCGGTCTCGATGGCGGGGCTCGCCTCGTCGGTGGCCGCCGACAAGACCGTGGTGCCCTGGCTCGTCGACACCAAGCGCCCGCAGCCGACCGGGCCGCCGCTCACCCCGGTCGAGGGCGCGGCCCTGCGCACGATGCTCGGCTACACGGTGGAGGCCGGATCGGGGCAGGTGCTGAAGAACGTGGCGCTCGGGGCCAAGACCGGCACCGCCGAGTACGGGCTGACGCCCCCGCTGCCCACCCACGCCTGGATGATCTGCTACACGGCCGGCGACTACGCCGTGGCGGTCTGGGTGAAGGACGGCGAGTCCGGGTCGCGCACGGCGGCTCCTGTGATCCTGGCGCTGATGTCATGATGCGCCGCTCCGACCCGACGCTGGCCCAGCAGGTGCTCAGCAGCGCGGGCAGCATCACGATCCTCACCGGTGCAGGGCTGTCGACCGCCTCCGGCATCCCCGACTTCCGCGGCCCGCAGGGGGTCTGGACGCAGGACCCGGCCGCCGAGCGCATCTCCACGCTGTCGTGCTACCTGGGTGACCCGGCCGTGCGGCGGCTGGCCTGGGAGAGGCGCACCTGGTCGCCGGTCTGGGAGGCCCGCCCGAACGCCGCCCACGACGCCATCACCGACCTGCAGGTCTCCGGCCGGCTGCGGGGCGTCATCACGTCGAACACCGACGGCCTGCACCAGCTCGCCGGCACGCGCGACGTCGTCGAGCTGCACGGCAGCGCCCGCCGGTGGCGGTGCGAGGCGTGCGGGCAGGGCGGCCCGATGGAGGAGATGCTCGACCGCGTACGCGCTGGCGAGACCGACCCGCCCTGCCCGCACTGCGGCGGGATCGTGCGGGCCACCACCATCCTCTTCGAGGAGATGCTCGACCCCGACGTGATCGAGAAGGCAGCCGAGGCCGCCGCCGACTGCGACGTGTTCCTGGCGGTGGGCACCTCGCTGGTGGTGCACCCCGCCGCCGGCCTGCTGCCGCTGGCCCTGCGTGAGGGAGCGGCGGTGCTGATCGTGAACGCGGAAGAGACGCCGTACGACGACTACGCCAGCGCCGTCGTCCGCGAGCCGATCGAGACCGTGCTGCCGCAGCTGCTGGCGACGAGGATGGAGACATGACACCCCTGGTCACCTGGGACTGGCCCGACACCCCCATCACGATCGGGGTCGTGGTGCTGGTCGCCGTGCTGCTCCACGCCCTGGTGCTGCTGCTGATCCGGCGCACCACCGACCTGGCGCTACGACGCAGCCAGGCGCACGCCGCTGCGGCAGCCGAGCCGCACGACGGTGGGATCGCCGGGCGGGCGGCGCGCATCCTGGGGGCGGCGTCGGGGCTGAGCTCGGCGCGAGCGGCGCAGCGCACCAAGACCCTGGGGTCGCTGCTGCGCTCGGTCTCCGGCGTGCTGATCACGATCGTCACGGTGCTGACCGTGCTGTCGGTGCTCGGCATCCCGCTGGCCCCGCTGCTCGCCTCGGCCGGCGTCGGCGGCATCGCGCTGGCGTTCGGCGCGCAGTCGCTGGTGAAGGACTACCTCTCCGGCATCTTCCTGATCGTCGAAGACCAGTTCGGCGTCGGCGACATCCTCACCGTGGGCACCATCACCGGCACCGTCGAGGAGGTCACGCTGCGGGTGACCCGGCTGCGCGACATGAGCGGTATGGTCTGGTACGTCCGCAACGGTGAGATCACCCAGGTCGGCAACCTCTCCCAAGGCCACTCGACCGGGTTCGCCGACTTCCCGGTCGCGTACGACACCGACACCGACAACGCCCTGCGTGTGCTGCAGGGGGTGGCCGACGCGATCGATGCCGAGCCGGCGTTCCAGGACGTGCTCCTCGAGCCACCCTCCGTGCTCGGCGTGGACTCCCTGATCGGCGGCGGCATGGTGCTCCGCGTCGCCGTGAAGACGGCGCCGAACAAGCAGTACGCCGTGGTCCGCGCACTGCGCGACCGTGGGCAGGCTGCGCTCAGCAAGGCCGGCGTGCAGGGCTTGGCCCTTCCGCTGCCGGGGCCCGCGACCACCCCGTGAGGACCGTCTCGCCCGTCTGGTACGTGCTGGTCTCCATCGTCACCGTCCAGGCTGGGGCGGCGGTCGCGAAGTCCCTGTTCGATGTGGTCCCGGCCACTGGCATGACCTGGCTGCGGCTGCTGCTGTCGGCCGTGCTGCTGGTCATGATCGCCCGGCCCCGCCTGCGCGGCCGCGACCGTGCGGCGTGGGTCACCCTCGGGGCGTACGCGGCGCCGCTGGTCTGCATGAACTGGGCGCTCTACCAGGCCGCCGCGCGGATCCCCCTCGGCATCGCCGTCACCATCGAGTTCCTCGGCCCCCTCTCCGTGGCGGTGCTCACCAGCCGTGCCGTGCGCGACGTGCTGCTCGCCCTGCTCGCTGCCGCCGGCGTGGTGATGCTGGGGTTCCGGCCCACGAGCCTGGACCCCGTCGGCCTCGCGTACGCCCTGCTCGCCGCGCTCGGCTGGGGTCTGTACATCCTGGCGACACCCCACGTCGGCCGCCGCTGGCGCAGCCTCGACGCCCTGGCGCTGGCGTCCCTGGCCGGAGCCGTGCTGCTGGCGCCCGCCGGGCTCGCCGCCACCCACGGAGTCCTCACGCCCCGCATCCTCTTGGCCGCCACAGCGGTCGCGGTGCTGTCGTCGGTGATCCCGTACGCCGCCGAGCTCGCCGCCCTCCGCACCCTGCCCACCCGCGTGTTCAGCGTGCTGATGTCGCTGGAGCCCGCCGCGGCCGCCCTCGCGGGGCTCCTGCTCCTGCACGAGGCGCTCACCCCGGTCGACCTGCTCGCCATGGCCTGCGTGGTGCTGGCCTCGATCGGCGTCGCCCGCTCGGCGCGTACGGCACCGCGCGACTGACCAGCGACACCCGCGGCCGAGCGTGGAGCCGTGACCGCGTCGTCGCGGCCGAGGCTCCACGATCCTGGGCTCAGCCCTGCTCGCCCCGCTCCGCCCACCAGGCGCGCAGCTCGGCCTCGGCCTCCTCGCGCGACAGCGGGCCCCGGTCGAGGCGGCGCTCCAGCAAGAACGAGTACGCCTCGCCGACGACCCGCCCCGGCTTCAGACCGAGGATCGCCATGATGGCGTTGCCGTCCAGGTCGGGCCTGACCGCGTCCAGCTCCTCCTGCGCGGCGAGCTCGTCGATGCGCCACTCCAGCTCTTCGTACGCACGCCGCAGCCGCGTCGCCTTAGCCTGGTTGCGGGTGGTGCAGTCGGAGCGGGTGAGGATGTGCAGCCGCTCCAGCTGGTCGCCCGCGTCCCGGACGTACCGGCGCACCGCGGAGTCGGTCCACTGCCCGTCGCCGTACCCGTGGAACCGCAGGTGCAGCTCCACCAGCTTCGCGACGGCCTCCGTGACGTCCTTGGGGAAGCGCAGCGCCTGCAGGCGCGCCCGCACGATCTTGGCGCCCACCACGTCGTGGTGGTGGAAGGAGACCTTGCCCCCCGCCTCGAACCGGCGCGTACGGGGCTTGCCCACGTCGTGCAGCAGCGCCGCCAGCCGGTTCACCAGGTCGGGGGCGTGGTTGCGCTGCTTCTCCAGGTCGATCGCCTGGTCGAGCACGGTGAGCGAGTGCTCGTACACGTCCTTGTGGCGGTGGTGCTCGTCCGCCTCCAGCCGCAGCGCCGGCAGCTCGGGCAGGAAGTGGTCGGCCAGCCCGGTGCGTACCAGCAGGTCCAGCCCCACCCGCGGCTTGTCGGTGAGCAGCAGCTTCGACAGCTCGTCGCGGATGCGCTCCGCCGACACGATGCTCAGCCGCTCCGCCATCTCGCTCATCGCCCTTACCACCCCCGGCTCGGGCCGGAACTGCAGCCGCGAGGCGAACCGTGCTGCCCGCATCATCCGCAGCGGGTCGTCGGTGAACGACACCTCCGGCGGGGCCGGCGTGCGCAGCACGCGCGCCTCCAGGTCGACCAGGCCGCCGTGCGGGTCGACCAGGCTGCCGTCGGCGAGGTCGACGGCCATCGCGTTCACGGTGAAGTCGCGCCGCACCAGGTCCGACTCCACGTCGTCCCCGAACGCGACCAGCGGCTTGCGGGTCGCCGGGTCGTACGCATCCGCGCGGAACGTGGTGACTTCGACGCGCCACTCCTCGTCGCCCTCGCGGAGCAGGCCGCCGATGGTGCCGAACTCGCGCCCCATGTCCCAGGTCACCGGCGTCAGCGTGCGCAGCACCCGCTCGATCTCGTCGGGTCGCGCGGAGGTGGTGAAGTCGAGGTCGTCTGGGACCTGCCCCAGCAGCGCGTCGCGGACCGGCCCGCCGACGAGGTAGAGGGGGTGACCGGCTGTCGTGAACGCCGCGCTGAGGGTCGCCAGCACCGGCACGCGACCGAGGGCCTCGGTCAGCGCGCTCTGCTGGGTGTCAGTCATCCGCGGCATGGTGGTCGAGTCTACGGTCACCGGGGAATGCTGGAGTGCCGGGCGCTGTTGGGCCACTGTCACAGGCCGCGGCTAGGCTGGCCGGACACCACAGCGAAGGGATCCACAAGTCATGTCGGACGTCCGCGAGATGATCGTCGTCGGGTCCGGCCCGGCGGGTTACACCGCAGCGATCTACGCAGCCCGGGCCGGTATGGAGCCTCTGGTCTTCGAGGGGTCCATCACCGCTGGTGGCGCCCTGATGAACACCACCGAGGTGGAGAACTTCCCCGGCTTCCGCGACGGCATCATGGGCCCCGACCTGATGGACCAGATGCGCGCCCAGGCCGAGCGGTTCGGCGCCGAGCTGGTCGCCGACGACGTCACCGAGGTACGCCTCGAGGGGCCCATCAAGACCGTGGTCGACTCCGACGGCACCGAGCACCAGGCGAAGACCGTGGTGCTGGCGATGGGCTCGGCCTACCGCAAGCTGGGCCTCCCCGACGAGGACCGGCTGTCGGGCCGCGGCGTCTCCTGGTGCGCCACCTGCGACGGCTTCTTCTTCAAGGACAAGACAATCGTGGTGGTCGGCGGGGGTGACTCCGCGATGGAAGAGGCGACCTTCCTCTCCCGCTTCGGCACCTCGGTGACGATCCTGCACCGCCGCGACGAGCTGCGGGCGTCCAAGATCATGCAGGCCCGCGCCGAGTCCGACCCGAAGATCAACTTCGCGTTCAACACCGAGGTCGTCGCCATCAACGGCGACAACGCGGTCACCTCGCTCGTCGTGCGCGACACGGTCTCCGGGGAGACGCGTGAGCTGCCGTGCGACGGGCTGTTCATCGCGATCGGCCACGACCCGCGCTCAGAGCTCGTCCGCGAGCAGGTCCACGTCGACGCGGCCGGTTACGTCACCGTCGAGGGACGCTCCACGCACACGAACCTGCCGGGCGTCTTCGCCGCCGGTGACCTCGTCGACCACACCTACCGCCAGGCGATCACGGCGGCGGCCAGCGGCTGCCAGGCCGCCCTCGACGCCGAGCGCTACCTGGCCGAGCTGGCCGACGCGGCCGAGCTCGCCGCCCAGGTCGCCCAGGTCTGACCCGCACCCCTAGTGCAGACTGGCCCACACACCCGAGAGGACCCGATGACCACCCAGACCACCGATGCCGACTTCGGCTCCGACGTGCTCTCCTCCGACCTGCCCGTGCTGGTCGACTTCTGGGCCGACTGGTGCTCCCCGTGCAAGCAGCTGTCGCCGATCATCGACGAGCTGGCGAAGCAGTACGACGGCCGCGTCCGCGTCGTGAAGATGGACACCAACGCCAACCCGGTCACCCCGGCCCAGTACGGCGTGCAGAACCTGCCCACCGTCCTGTTCTTCGACAAGGGCGAGGTCGTCAAGGAGATCAAGGGGTCGGTCACCAAGATGACCCTGCGCAAGGCGCTCGACGAGGTCGCCGCGTAAGGGAGCGCCATGGCCGATCCGACGACACCCGCACCAGGAACGGGCGAGCCGCGACCGGCCGCCCGGTCCCTGCCGGGGTCTCCGGCCTCGCCCGACCTGAGCACTCCACCCGTGCCGCGCCGTTCCGCGGACAGCCCGACCGGCCGGTACGAGCCGTTGGCCGCCCCGCCGCGCCGGTCGGCGCCCGAGTCGTCACGGCGCACCCCGTACGCGAGCCGCGCCCTGTTCGAGCCCGATCCTGCCCCGGCCGGCGAGACCGGCCAGGGAGGTCTCTCTGCGGATGCCCCCGATGGGCAGCCCGAGACCGTCCCTCCCAGCAGCCCGGTGCGTACGCCGCTCGCCGGACCGTCGGCCACGGCGCCAGGCACCCCGCCCGGGCCTCCCGCAGGGTCGTCGGGTCTGCCCGCCACGAGCCCCACGCCGCGTACAGACCGGTTCTCGGCCGCCCCGGCCTCACCCTTCGCCCGGCCGCCGAGCGGCGCAGCCGCCGCCCCAGAGCAGACGTCAGAGGAGACCGCGCCTGACCAGCCGCGGTCACGCCGGCTCCGGAGCCGTTCCAGCCGTACGACGCCCACCCAGGCCATCACCTCGGAGGCAGCTGCTGCGTCCCGACCGGCGCGGGGTCGCTCGGCCGCCACCCGCGGCAAGACCGCCCCCAGCCGGGCAGCCGGGCGACGCAACCCGCGACGCCTGGCGATCATCGTCGCGTTGGGCACGGTGCTGGTCGGCGCGGTGGCAGGGATCGGGTTCGCGATCTCCCGGTACGGGTCCCCGACCGCCCCGCAGTCGGCCCCGCCCCCGAACGCCCCGCTCCGACTGCCGCAGCGCACCGGCGAGTTCGACCGGGAGGCGAGCTCCGGGGTGACCCCCTCGGTGCACCCGGAGACCCGGGTCGCGACCGTGTCCGCCATCTACAGCCGGGCCGGGGTGCAGCAGTTCCTGGCACTGGCCTCCCGCCCGCAGACCAACGCCGAGGCCGCCCTGACCGAGGTCAACGCGACCGGCATCGTCAAGCACCCCAACGGGGTCTGCGGCTACGTCGGCACGCCGCGCCGGCTCGGCTGCGTGGTGGTGCGGAGAGACACCGCCGTCATGGTGGTGACGCTCGTCGATCAGCCGGCGCCCGAGCTGCTCACGCTGGCCTCCACCCTGGTCGACGGGCTGGGCACCTGACGCGTGCCCGTTAGGCCCAGCTCGCTCTGCGCGACCGGGTTGGGTGACGCCGGCGTCCGGACCGCGGAGATCATGTGCCGCACCACCGTGGAGACCGACGGCAGCCAGGAGCGGGTGCCGCCCAGCTCCAGACGCGCTCGGACGCCGTCCCCCAACGGGCGGAAGCCGCACGAGTCGAGCCACTCGGCCGACGGCCGCTCGCACGACCCTGAGCCTGACCAGGCGGCGTCCACCGCGGTGATGTTGCGCTGGTCGACCAAGCGTGCCGCGAGCCCCTGCACGAGCTGACGCCCGGCGACCACCTCTGACGACAGGTTGACGACCAGGAGCGCGGCGGCGTCGGCGTTGGCGCCTCGCGCCAGCGGGTGCGTGCGCGGCACGTGCAGCGCGGGGGAGACCAGGGCGTACCCCTCGACCTCGCCGTCGAGGAAGAGGCCCACGCCGCACATCTCCCACTCGGCCACGGCGGCCTCGGCCCAGGACAGGTCGCGGGTGACCGTACGTCGTGCAGGGCACGCACCGCACCAGGGGAGCCCGGCGACGTCGGCCACGCGGAGCGCACGCAGCCGGCTGTGAGGTGCCAGCCGCCACACCGTCATCGCGCTCGACCTCCTCGACCCGGGTATGGTCATCGTACCTACGCCGCCTCCGATGCGGCACAGTAGGGGGGTGAGCCTTCCAGAGCCTCGGCACGACACCCGTCTCGATCGGTACGTCGACACGTACGCCGATCGCACCCACGGTCTCAAGGTGTCCGCCGTCCGAGCTCTGTTCTCCGTCGCGAACCGCCCCGAGGTGGTCTCGCTGGCGGGCGGCATGCCGAACATCGCCGACCTGCCGCTGGACGTCATCGGCGACGTCATCGGCGACCTCGTGAAGACCAACGGCACCCAGGCGATGCAGTACGGCTCCGGGCAGGGCGAGGGGCGCATCCGGGAGCAGATCTGCGAGGTGATGTCGCTGGAGGGCATCACCGGCCACGCCGACGACGTCACCGTCACCACCGGGTCGCAGCAGGCGCTCGACCTGGTGACGCGCACCTTCATCGACCCGGGTGACGTCATCCTCGCGGAGGCCCCGAGCTACGTGGGTGCGCTGGGCACCTTCCAGGCGTACCAGGCGCGTGTGGTGCACGTGGCCATGGACGACGACGGCTTGCTGCCCGACGCGCTGGAGCAGGCGATCGTGGGCGTGCGCTCCGCGGGCGGCCGCATCAAGTTCCTCTACACGATCCCGAACTTCAACAACCCCTCGGGCGTGCTGACCAGCCTGGAGCGGCGCCTGCAGGTCGTGGACATCTGCGCCCGGCACGAGGTGCTGATCGTCGAGGACAACCCGTACGGGCTGCTGACGCTCGACTCCGACCCGGTCCCGGCGATGCGCTCCATCGACGCCGACAACATCGTCTACCTGGGCTCGTTCTCCAAGACCTTCGCCCCCGGCTTCCGGGTCGGCTGGGCGCTGGCCCCGCACGCCGTACGCGAGAAGCTGGTGCTCGCCCAGGAGTCGGCGACGCTGTGCCCGCCGGTGTTCAGCCAGTTCGTGATCTCGAGCTACCTGGAGCACTGGGACTGGCGCGCGCAGATCACGTCCTTCAAGGACATGTACCGCGCCCGTCGCGACGCGATGCTGCAGGGGCTGGAGGAGAACATGCCCGAGGGCACCACGTGGACGCGGCCGAAGGGCGGGTTCTTCGTGTGGGTGACGGTGCCGGAGGGGCTCGACTCGCAGGCCATGCTGCCGCGGGCGGTCACCAACCGCGTCGCGTACGTGCCGGGCACCGGCTTCTACGCCGACGGGCTCGGCAGCCGCAACATGCGCCTGTCGTACTGCTTCCCCACGCCCGAACGGATCCTCGAGGGCACCCGCCGGCTCGGCGCCGTCATGAAGGCCGAGCTGGAGATGCACCGCACGTTCGGGCTCGGAGCCACCCGACCGTCCCGCGACCTCGGCGCCGGGCCAGCCCCCGACCTCAGCTAGGAGATCCCATGACCACTGTCGTCGTCCTCGCCGGCGGGCTCACGCACGAGCGCGACGTGTCGCTGCGCTCCGGCCGGCGCGTGGCCCAGGCGCTGCGCGGGCAGGGGGCGGAGGTGACCGAGCTCGATGTGTCGTCGAGCCTGCTCGCCCGGCTCGCCGACCTCGGGTCGCCGGTCGTGGTGCCGGTGCTCCACGGCGGTGCGGGGGAGGACGGGGCGCTCCGGCAGGCCCTGGAGGTGGCCGGCGTGGCGTTCGTCGGCAGCCCCGCGGCAGCCAGCCGGGTGGCCTTCGACAAGAGCATCAGCGTGCCGGTGGTGGCGGCGGCCGGGATCCGTACGCCCCGTCAGGTCGCCCTGCCCGACGACATGTTCCGAGAGCTGGGCGCCGCGGAGCTGGTGCGCTCGATCGGCCAGCACCTCGGGTTCCCGGTGATGGTGAAGCCCGCGCGCGGCGGGTCGGCGCTCGGCGCCTCCAAGGTGGAGCACGTCGAGGAGCTGCCCGCGGCCATGGTCCAGGCGTACGCGTACGGGCCGGTCGTCGTCGTCGAGGAGTTCGTGACCGGCACGGAGGTGGCTGTGACCGTCGTCGACACCGGCGACGGGCCGCAGGCGCTCCCCGCCGTCGAGATCCGGCCCGACTCGGGCGTGTACGACTACGAGGCCCGCTACACCGCCGGTGCCACCCGGTTCCTCGCCCCCGCCGAGCTCTCGGAGGAGGCCGCCGCTGCCTGCGCCGACCTGGCCGTCAGTGCCCACCGGGAGCTGGGCCTGCGCGACCTCTCGCGCATCGACATCATCGTGGGCGAGGACGGCCCGGTGTTCATCGAGGCCAACGTGGCGCCCGGCATGACCGAGACCTCGACACTCCCGCTCGCGGTGCAGGCATCGGGTCAGGAGCTGGGTGCGCTGATGACGCGGCTCGTCGAGCAGGCGGCGGCGCGCGGGGCGCGATGAGCTCGGCCGAGGCGGCGCGCCCGCGCTGGGTGCCGCCGGTGATCGTCACGGTCGGCGTGCTGATCGCGTCGGTGATGGTCGGCCTGGGGCTGTGGCAGGCGCAGGCGTTCGTGGACAGCGGTGCGGAGTCGGCTGCTGCGGCGACGGCAGCGCCGCCGGTGGCGCTCGACGCGGCGCGGCAGGGGGGCGCGGTGGGCGAGCTCTGGGGACGTACGGTCGTCGTCAACGGCTCGTACCTGCCGGCTCAGGAGGTCCGCGTGGTCGGCGCGGACGGCAGCGAGCGTGTGCTGACGGCGTTCCAGCTGGAGGACGGGCGCGCGGTGGCCGTGGTGCGAGGCATGTCCCCGGCGACGGCACCGCCTGCAGGAACGGTGGAGCAGCGCGGGGTGCTGCTGCCGACCGAGGCGCAGGCCACCCACACGACGCCACCCGGCACGTACGGAAGTGTGCGACTCCAGTCGTTGGCTCAGGCGTGGCCGCAGCCGCTGGTGGCGGGGTACGTGACGTTGAGCACCGAGGACGCGGAGCGACAGGGCATGACAGCCGCGCCTGTCGTGCTGCCCGAGCATCCCGGACGCACCCGCAACCGCGGGTACGCGCTGCAGTGGTGGGTCTTCGCCGCCTTCGCGCTGGGCATGTCCATCGTGGTCGCGCGCAGCTACCACCGCCGCGGCTTCGCCCTCACCGACGACGCCTAGCCCACCCGGACTACAGTGGGCCGCCGGACGGCGAGTGTGGAGGTGGGCGTGGTGGATGCGACGGGTGCTGAGGCCGGTGGCACCGGTGCGGAGGGGTTCGTGCACGTCGAGCCGCCGATCGCCCGTGACGACATCCCCAAGGTGAAGGCCGCTCTGCTGCGCTACCGGGTGATGGCGTACGTCGTCGGCGTCCTGCTCGTGCTGCTCGTGCTCGTGGCCATGCCGATGAAGTACGTCTGGGGCGACGACCGCTGGGTGACCTGGCTCGGCATCCCCCACGGGTGGCTCTACATGGGCCTGCTCATCACGGCCTGGGACCTGGGGCGCCGCGTGAAGTGGTCGCTGCGCAACCTCATCGGCATCGGTCTCGCGGGCACCGTCCCGTTCCTGTCCTTCGCCGCCGAGCACATCGCCCGCAAGGACGTGACCCGCAAGCTGGCTGCCAGCAACCCTGACGTCGTCCGCTGAGAGACGCCGTCCCGCGCCGACCGGGTTCTGAGCGTACGCGGCCGCGGTGCCCGTCACCCTTCTGACGGGCGGTCTGGTGCTTGAAAGCGGGGTGGTGGCGGGCACTCGCCCCTGGCCGGCAGTGGCCCGAGGCGTTGCACGCTGTCACACGGCGGCAAGCCTGACACGCGCGACCAGGTCGCTCGTCGCTGACGAGCGCTCCGGGATGCTGCCAGAGGGGTGCGCGCGCCGACAGTCTGTGACGTGTCCGCCCAGGTGTGCGAGTTCTCCTCCCTGGTGGGCGACCTGGTGCAGCTCTCCCCGCGTGGGTCGTCCGCACGCGAGGTGCTGGACCTGCATGACGTGGTCGCCAACGCCGTCACCAAGGCTTGAGCGCTGCGGGGCGTCGATGCCCTTCGACGTCACCTCGACCCGCACATGACGACGTGCCCGGCCCTTCCCAGCGACAGTCATTCCTCACGTCACGTGGCTCACGTTGTCGCGCTGCCGGCTCCCGAGCGGCGAGGGAGATGAGGAGGTCAGCGAGCGACGGTCAGTCCGTCGTCCGCGAGGCGGCCAGGCATGGGCGGTGAGTACGGCTTCGCCGAGGCTCCCGCGGCAGGTCCGCCATCACGCCGATCCGCGTGCAGGTGGTCGGCCACGGCCGCGTGGTCGCCCACCAGCCCCCGCCGGTGGGCCTGCACCGCCGAGTGGTGACGGCGGGCCCGGACGCCACGGCCGGGCGCGTCGCGTACATGGCCTTCTCGGCCACCGCCTGTTCCAGGTCCGTCCACGACAGCAGCCGCAGGACCCGCTCCTGGTCGTGGCGGCGGTGGCTGGCTGTGCCGTGGAGCACCCCCAGGGCCCTGGAGAGGCACGCGACGATGGAACCGGACCGGTTGCGCGGCCCCGCGCCACGACGCGGCGTCCCCGTGGGGGCACCACCGGCCTCCGGTTTCGGCCTACGACGGAGTTGTAGGCCGGTCGAAGTCGATCCCAGTATTTGTCGATACATCTCTGTGTGCATGAAACCTTATACATCTTTGAACAGTTACCCCACTGATCTCCGGGCCGCTGGGGCTAGCAGCGCGACGACGTGAGCCACGTGACGTGAGGTCTGACTGTCGCTGACGTCCAGAACGTGACTCGGTTGTAGGCGTTGCGCTGCTACAGCCTCGTAGCCAGGACCGAGGCGCGCGTTCCTGGACTTGCCCCTACCAGGTCGTCCCCGCGAGTCGCGCCGGGCTGCCGGCCTTGCGCGCCGCAATGCGGTCGACGAGCACCCCGAGCGGGGCGCCGACATTCACCAGCACGGTCTCTGGACCGGCCAGGGCAGTGATGAGGTCGGAGGAGAGGTTCCCGTTCACGATGGTGCGCTCGGCACCGGCGCGGGCGAAACTGCGCGCCATGTCGACCACGGCGTTCAGGATCAGCTCGTCCCGGATTCCCGGGCGGGCGTGGACGAAACCGAGCTGATCGGCATCAAGGTACGCGGTAGCCTCCCCGCGGCCGGAGCAGTCCATGCGAAGCCCCCACGAGATGATCGACCTCCCGACCGCGCGGGGGCCGTAGATCACCACCATGCGCCCCGCTTCCCGTGCATGGCGTCCTCGGGCGTATCGTGCGTCGTGTCGATCCGGTGCGGCATCTCTGCCGCCCTGAGCGCGTGCGCGTCGGCCACGGCTCTGCTCACCAGGTCTCCGGGCCAACCTCTCCCGGCCATTCTGTCTCGGAGGGTCTGGTTGTCGGCTCCGATGACGCACCAGATAGATGACGCGTGCCTGCCCTGCGAGCTCTTCCTCCAGGGGTGGAGCTCATGGGGCTCGATCACTCCAGACACGATGCGGCTCGCATGCCGATGCGGCGGTGCTCCCGGGACAGGATGCCAAGATGAGCGGCAGCCAGGGAGAATCTGTCGTCTGGCCGCGGGCCCAGCATCTTGAGCTGGTCGATGTCGACGTAGGCGACCTGGTCGTCCTGGTGTGCCTGGAACAGATTCCATGCGTGACCGACTTGCCGGCGCCCGGAGCGCACAGAGGCAGAGCACGGGCAGGAGAGGATCGCGCTCATCTACCGCAGGGGCGTTGCTCCCGACAGCCGTACCGGCGAGGGTGGTCACGATCCGCTCCTGACGTGGTGCGCTGAGGTCTGCTCAAGGGGGCAGGTGGGCCTAGCTGTAAGGCCCTCCCGGCATCACCCTGTCACAGGCCGAGCGCGTTCTTCTGTCGCACCGCACCAACGTACGCTTGGCGGGTCCTCGTCCCGGCGAGGCGGGGGCTGGCCTCCCTAGGCCTGGGAGCGTGAGGCTCGACGGACCTCAATGCCTGTAGGTGGATGATTGATCCGGCGTATCCGAGCTGGCCCGCCAGTACGCACGTTCGGCGGCACGCCGTTTCACGTGGAACCTGCGCGAGCACGAAGAGCCGGGCGACCGGCCGGCGTTGGACCGGCTCGACTCTAGGACGCCGAACAGGCTGCAGGAGACGAGCCCGGCCCGGACTCAGAACAACGCCAACCGCCTGACCCGCCCTGGGGAACCGTCGCGAAGCACCGCGCACGACCGGGAAGATGAGGCCTTCCGAGACGTCCCCGCCCGGGGAGTCGTCGGTCGCTCGTCCGCTGCCAGCGTTCACCATCCTTGGTGGCGGGATCACCCGCCGCTGATGGCGGCCGCCCCGTCGCTCAGCTTGCCCGCGATGCGGACCCAGCGACGTGGGTGACTGCAGGCAGCAGGGGGGTGATGGCAGGCGCTGCGGGCCGGCCCAGGCCCGACGTGTCTGCTGCCGAACCCTGTGGGCAGGAGACGACCAGCAATGCGCAGCAGCCCGCTGTTTCACGTGAAACGCACAGGGCGTCAGACGGTGCTGCCTTCCATGATCGCCAGGATGCGATCCAGGTCCTCCTCCGTGGCGAACTCGATGGTGATGTTGCCGCGCGCCTTTCCCATCGACACCTTCACACGTGTGTCGAAGTGGTCGGACAGGTTCGTTGCTACCTCGGCCGCACGGGGGTGAGGAGCCCGCGGCGTCGAGGTCCGCCGCTTCTTTCCCGGCAGACCGGAGGCCAGGGTGACTGCTTCCTCCGTCGCGCGCACCGACATCCCCTCGGCCACGATGCGCGCGGCCAGGCCTTCCATCTGCTCGGGCGACTCCAGCATCAGGAGGGCCCGCGCATGCCCCGCGCTGAGCACACCCGCTGCCACCCGCCGCTGCACTGGAGCGGGGAGACGCAGCAGACGGATCGTGTTGCTGATCTGGGGGCGAGAGCGATGAATCCTCCGGCTCAGCTCCTCCTGCGTGCACCCGAAGTCGTTGAGCATCTGCTGGTAGGCAGCAGCCTCCTCCAAGGGGTTGAGCTGCACTCGGTGCAGGTTCTCGAGAAGCGCATCGCGAAGCATGTCCGCGTCCTCGGTGCGACGGACGATCGCCGGAATGGTCTCAAGCCCTGCCTCCGTGGTGGCGCGGAGACGACGCTCGCCCATCACCAGCTCGTAGGCGCCATCCTTCAGAGGACGCACCACGATGGGCTGGAGCAGACCCACCTCCCGGATGGAGGACACGAGCTCCGAGATGCCCTCCTCGTCGAAGACCTGCCGGGGCTGCTGCGGGTTCGGACGGATGTCCGAGACGCGGATCTCTTCGAAGCGCGCCCCCTCCAGAGCGGCGGCTCCCACGGCGTCACTGGTTCCCGCCTGCTCATGTGGGCTCTCGTCCGTGCGCTGGAACAGCTCGCCCAGGCCACGCCCGAGCCCGGTCTTCTGCTTGGCCATCAGTGTTCTCCTGATCCGCGGCGGGCAATCTCTCGGGCGGCGTCCACGTAGGCCGTTGCGCCCGGGGATCCTGGGCTGTACGTGACGACGGTCTGTCCGTAGCTCGGAGCCTCACTCAGCCGCACCGAGCGAGGGATGGTCGTCGTGAGCGTTTGCGTGGGGAAGTGGCGACGCACCTCCTCACTGACCTGGCTCGACAACCGGGTGCGCCCGTCGAACATGGTGAGGATCACCGTCGACACTCTCAGACCGTCATTGAGGTTGCCCTTGACGAGGTCGATGGTGCGGGTCAGCTGCGAGACACCCTCCAACGCGTAGTACTCGCACTGGATCGGCAGCAGGATCTCCTTCGCCGCGACCAGGGCGTTCAGGGTCAGCAGTCCCAGCGAGGGCGGGCAGTCGATCACCACGTAGTCGTAGGGGTGCGTGGCGAGGTAGGCGTCGAGGGAATCCAGCAGACGCCGCTCGCGGCCAGGCACAGCGACCAGCTCGATCTCCGCCCCCGCTAGATCGATGGTGGCCGGCAGCACGTCCAAGGTGGGGGCCTCAGGACTCCTCACCACGTGCCAGTCCATCGCGTCGCCGTCAATCAATACCTCGTACGTGCCCCGTACCCCTGGCCGGTGATCCACCCCGACGGCCGTTGACGCGTTGCCCTGGGGGTCCATGTCGATGAGGAGGACCCGAAGGCCTCCCTGGGCCAGGGCCGCAGAGATGTTCACCGCGGTTGTTGTCTTCCCGACGCCGCCCTTCTGGTTCACCACCACCATGACTCGCGTCGAGGTGGGGGCCGGGAGCGCTGTTTCACGTGAAACGGATGACGTCTCTGAGCTCACCGCTGCGCTCCTGTCGCTCGCCCGTTCATCGGCGTCACTCTACCCATGCCGGCTGACAACTCCCCCCAGGCGCCGCGGCAGGCCCTCGACCCTGTCGAACCTGCGACTGCCCGGCCACGGCCTCGGAGTACTGCCTCCACCAACGAGACCGTCACGCAGACTGTTTATCTATAAACCGTTGTGTCTTTTTGCCGTTATGTCTTTTTGACGACTCGCATTCTTGAGTGCGATTCGAGCCCCACGCTCGCGAACCCATCTGGACGGCCCCCGGACCCCAGCCCACCCGCGTAGCCGGGGCGGCTACGGGCCCCCGCCGGCGAGATCCGACTGGTGACCGGTCCTTCGCCGGTGTCGACGAACGGCGTCGCGACTGGCACATCGAGGGGAGCAGTAGCGCTGCGTCCCGGTTCGGGAGATGTCCACGATGACGTACGTGCAGGGGCTCGACGCGCACCGCCCGAGGCGATGCATGCCGCGCGTCGTCAGGTGCAGCGCCGTCCCGACCGAGAAGACGGACTCCAGGACCAATGCCAGGTCGTCATCGGTATCGCGGTAGTGCAGATGCCAGCCCTCCTGGTGGTGATCTGTGAGGCGTGGGTAGGCGGAGACCGCGGCCATCTGCTGGTTGAGCAGCTCGGCGCGCTCGTCCGGACTGCCCGCGTCCACCACGGCCAGCCACCGGTTGACGACGGCCCTGCAGCGAGCATGGTCGCCCGGCTGGTGGGGGAACGGCATGGTCATGCCGTGCTCTCGGGTCCGCGCGACGATGCCTGCGCGATCGCTCGGCCAGTCATTCGCCAAAGACTGAGCCAGCAGGACCGCGTACTCTCCGTAAGGGTTGAGATGCACAAGACCATTACATCAGCCTGACGTCATGATGATCCCGCTGCTGACGACCCCTGTCTTTCTCCATGCCGCTGCCGGGATGGCCGCGACGGCCTTGGCCATGGTGCTCACCCCAGGGCCCAACATATGTACCTCACGTCCCGCAGCATCGGCCAGGGCCGACGGGCCGGGCTGATTGATCTCCTTGGCAGGAACCGGCGTCGGCTTCCTCGTCTACATGCTCATGGCCGATCTGGGGCTGGCGGTCGTCTTCGTCGCTGTCCCGTGGCTGTTCATCGGGTTCAAGACCGTAGGGGTCGCCTACCTGGCTTGGCTGACCTGGCAAGCCCTGAGACCGGGCGCGGGCCTCTTCGAGATCCGTCAGCTGCCCCGTGACACCGCACGCCGGCTGTTCCGTATGGGCCTGGTCATCAACCTGCTCAATCCCAAGGCGGCCATCATGTACCTGACCGTCATCCCCCAGTTCCTCGACCCGGCAGGCGGCGGGCAGCTCAGCCAGTGCATCGCCCTCGGCCTCGTGCAGATCACGGTCAGTCTGACCGTCAACGCGTTGATCGTGGTCTGCGCGGGATCGGTCGCCCCACTCCTTGCGTCACGTCCCGCCTGGGCCTCGTGGCAGAAGCGCCTCACCGGGACGTTGCTGGGAGCCGTCGCCGTGCTGCTCGCCCGTGAGGTCCCCGCCCGAGCCCAGGCGTGACAGCGGACCTGCCACGAGACACACCCACCCAGCCCGGTCCCGCCCGCGCTCAGCGCGATGCTGCTCGGCGCTACTAGCGCGCCGCCCGTACACGGATCACCGTTGTCGCCTCGGACGACGGGTGCGCCCGCACCGAGAGCACCTCGGCCGCCAAGCGGTCCCGACGCAGCACCGCGCCAGCACCGGCGACCTCGTCCTGGGCCGACGATCCCTTGAGCGCGACCAGCTGGCCATCGGGACGGAACAGGTGAACCGTCCAGCCGAGCAGCCGGGTCAGGGGAGCGACGGCTCGACACGTCACCACGTCGTACGTGTCCCGGGCGTCCTCCGCCCGACCGCGTACGGCGTCGACATCCCCGAGACCGAGCTCGGCGATCGTCTCCTCCAGGAAGGTGTGCCGACGCAGCAGCGGCTCCAACAACGTCATCCTCAGGTCCGGCCGCAGGATCGCCAGCGGGATCCCGGGCAGCCCGGCCCCCGAACCCACGTCGACCACGCTGGACCCGTCAGGCAGCAGCGAGGCGGGCGCCACCGAGTTCAAGAGGTGGCGCTCCCAGATGCGCGGCACCTCGCGGGGGCCGATCAGACCCCACTCCACCCCTCGGGTCGCCAGCACCCGTGCGTACGCATCGGCCAGCCCGACCCGGTCGCCGAACGTCTCGTCGACGGACGCAGGCCTGGGGCCGAGGTCGCCGGTCTCAGGCGGGGCGGACGACGACACGCCGCTGCGGCTCCTCGCCCTCGGACTCCGACAGCATCCCCGCCTCGGCCACGACGTCGTGGACGATCTTGCGCTCGAAGGGATTCATCGGCACCAGCCGGACAGCCTCACCTGACTCCTGCACCTCGGCGATGGCGTCCTTCGCCAGGTCCTGCAGCTCCTTGCGGCGGCGGTCACGATGGCCGGCGACGTCGAGCATGAGGCGGCTACGGCGGCCGGTCTCCGTCATCACCGCCATCCGCGCCAGCTCCTGCAGCGCGTCGAGCACCTCACCGTTGTTGCCCACCAGCAGGTCGCCCTCGGTGACGATGGAGACGTGGGCGCGGCCGCCCTCGACGTATGTGTCGATGTCGCCGTCCAGGTCGGCGATGTCGAGGAGCTCCTCGAGGTAGTCCGCCGCGATCTCGCCCTCGTTGTCGAGTCCGTTCGCGCCAGAGGTGCTCTCGCCAACCTCGCCCGTCGTGCCCTCCGCAGACTCCGCTGCCGGCACGGTCGCCGTCTCGGTGGCGTCGGCCTCAGGGGTCTCGTTCACGTCTGATGTCATGCGTTGCTCCTTCGCTCGCCTGTCAGCTGCCCGCGGGGGCGGACGGGTCCTGTGACGACGCCGCCGTGGCGCCGCCCTTCTTGCGCTCGGCGCGGCCCGAACGGCGCGGCTGCTGCCGCTGGATCTGCTGGCGCTGCACCGCGGGCGCCCCCGTCTTCGCCGTTGCCGGAGCGTCACCGTCCGAGACCGTCGACGGCGTGCTGCTCGGCTGCTCGTACGAGGCGGGCTTCTTGCGCTGCTTCGCCATGCGCTCCGCCTGGATCTTCTTAGGATCCTTGCCGCGCGCGATCATCCGCTCCTCCCAGTCCAGGTAGGCCGGGGTGTTGGGGGACGGGTTGCGGCGGATCAGCCAGTACTGCTGGGCCAGCGTCCAGATGTTCGAGGTGAGCCAGTAGATCAGCACGCCGATGGGGATCGAGACACCGCCGACCATGTACATGATCGGGAAGACGTACAGCATCATCTTCTGCTGCTGGGCGAACGGCCCGGTCAGCGCCTCCGGCGTCATGTTCTTCTGCATCAGCTGCAGCTGGGTGATGAAGAGCACAGCGGTCATCGACAGGATCAGCACCAGCGCGAGGATCTGCGTGGCGCCGAAGTTCTCGATCGGGAAGAACGTGCCTGCCAGCCGGGCGCCGAAGATGTCCGAGCTCGACAGCGAGTGCACCAGGTCGGGCTCACGCTCGAAGAAGTACCCGTTGATGTTGCCGCGGGCCACGCCGCTGAGCACGTTGAACAGGGCCAGGAAGATGGGCATCTGCAGCAGCAGCGGCAGGCAGGAGGCGGCGGGGTTGACCCCCTCCTCCTTGTACAGCTTCATCGTCTCCTGGCCGAGCCGCTCGCGGTCCGCCCCGTACTTCTCCTGCAGCGCCTTCACCTTGGGCTGGATCAGCTGCATGTTGCGCGCCGACTCGATCTGCCTCACGAACAGCGGGATCAGCAGGGTGCGGATCACGACCGTGAGGGAGATGATCGACAGCACCCAGGTCCAGCCGCTGTCGGTCCCGGTCACGGGAGCCCAGAGGTGGTAAGCGCCCACGAGGATGCCCGAGACCGCCGCGTACAGCGGCCACATCGCCCAGTTCAGGAAGTCGAAGAAGGCGTTCAGCGGGAGCAGGTCCGAGATCATGCAGCAGCACCTCTGTCGTCGGCGGCGGGTGCCGCGCTCGTGTCACTCAGGGAGGGGGGAGCGGGGTCCGTTCCGTCATCCACGGTACGGATCGGGCCAACGGTCGTCGTCACGGCCTGATCACGCTCCCACGCCATGGCCTCGGGCGTTCCCGGTACGGGGTCGTACCCACCCTCAGACCAGGGGTGGCAGCGCGCGATGCGCGAGACCGTGAGCCAGGAGCCCTTCGCGGCGCCGTGCACCTCGAGGGCTCGCAGGCCGTACGCGGAGCACGTGGGATGGAACTTGCAGACGTCGCCGTACAGGGGCGACACGAACCGCCGCCACAGCCTGACGAAGGCAATGAGGATCGCCCTCACCGCGTCACCGCGGCCCAGGCCGACCCGAAGTCGTTCGGCAACCGGCCCGGCTCCGAGGCGGCGGCCGGCAGCGCGCGGACGACCACGTCGAGCGGCGTCTCGAGACCAGGCAGCGCGTCAGCCACCAGGTGGCGCAGGCGCCGCTTCGTACGGTTGCGCTGGACGGCGCCGCCCACGGCCTTGGACACCACGAAGCCGGCGCGGGAGGGACCTTGAGTCCTCGGCGTCGCGTGGATCACCACGGTCGGCCGCCCAGCTCGCCGTCCGGCCTTGGTGACCCTGCGGAAGTCGGCAGCGCTCCGCAGCCGGGCCGAGGCCGGCAGCACCGCTACCTTCTCGTCAGGCGGAGAGCTCGGCGCGGCCCTTGCGGCGCCGCGCGGCGAGGATGGCACGACCGGCACGGGTACGCATACGGGTCCGGAAGCCGTGCGTGCGGCTGCGGCGCCGGTTGCTCGGCTGGAACGTGCGCTTGCTCATGGGAGTCCCCACTCTTTCGGTGCATCTGAATCGCGCCGCGGGGGCGCCGGGTACGGTCGCTGACTCCAGCGACCTCCGTACGATACGCGGCCGCCGGGCTGCTGAGCAAACCTTGCGTCGGATCAGACGATCCACGCGCCGGTTGCCAAGGCGACACGCCGGACACGGCTCAGAAAGTTGCCGCACAGGTTGCGCGCCGGGATCACGCGGTCTACCTTTCTCGGAGTTCAACCTGCGGCCAGTGGCCGGCGCGTCCGGCCCACCATGTGCAGTTGTGGACGGAAGGTGGATAACATCGTCCCCCAGACGCACGCGCACGGGGGCGCCCAGGTGTGAATGAGTGTTTGACTAGGGAGGATATCGTCGTGGAGGATTCCTCCCCTCGCGCTGCCGCCCCTGTGGACGACGTGTGGACGAAGGTCCTCGACACCCTGGACGCCCCCACCCGCGGGCTGCTCTCGCGCTGCCGGCCGCTGATGATCCACGAGTCGGCCCTGATGGTCGCCGCCCCCGACGAGTTCACTCGTGAGCGGATGGAGAACCGGCTCCGCAGCCGGATCGAGGACGCGCTGAGCGACGAGCTGGGCGAGCCCGTACGCATCGCGGTGACGATCGCGCCGCCGGCCGACACTCCTGCCGACGACCGTGCCGAGGAGAGCGACGAGGAGGACGAGGGCCCCGTCGCTCCCCTCACCCAGCTGCGACCTCGCGCCGACCACGACCGGCTGAACCCCCGCTACACGTTGGAGACGTTCGTCATCGGGCCCTCTAACCGGTTCGCGCACGCCGCCGCGGTCGCGGTCGCGGAGGCACCCGGGAAGTCGTACAACCCGCTGGTCATCTACGGGCCCTCGGGCCTCGGCAAGACCCATCTGCTCCACGCGCTGGGCCACTACGTGCACACCTATCACCAGCACCTGCGGGTGAAGTACGTCTCCACCGAGGAGATGACCAACGACTTCATCAACGCGATCGCCGACAGCCGCACGGCCCAGTTCCGCCGGATGTACCGCGACGTGGACGTCCTCCTGATCGACGACATCCAGTTCCTGGAGAAGAAGATCCAGACCCAGGAGGAGTTCTTCCACACCTTCAACCACCTCCACAACCAGCAGAAGCAGATCGTGATGACCTGCGACCGGCCCCCCAAGCACCTGGAGGCGCTGGAGCCGCGGCTGCGGAGCCGGTTCGAGGGTGGCCTGCTGACCGACGTGCACCCGCCGGACCCGGAGACCCGCAGCGCGATCCTCCGCAAGAAGGCGACCGCTGACAACCTGGTCGTGCCCGGTGACGTGCTCGAGTTCATCGCCTCGAAGATCTCCACCAACATCCGTGAGCTCGAGGGAGCGCTGATCCGCGTCACCGCGTACGCGTCGCTCAACCAGCAGCCGGTCGACCTCGACCTCGCTCAGGCGGTGCTCAAGGACATCATCGGTGAAGGCCACGAGCGCCCCATCACGATCGCGATGATCATGAACGAGACGGCTGCGTACTTCGACCTCACCGTCGACGAGCTCACCGGGCCCGGCCGCGCCCAGAGCGTTGCCCTGGCCCGTCAGATCGCGATGTACCTCTCCCGCGAGCACACCGAGTCGAGCCTGCCCAAGATCGGTCAGGCCTTCGGCGGCCGTGACCACACCACGGTCATGCACGCCAACCGCAAGATCAAGGAGCTGATCTCGCGCGACCGGGACGCCTTCCAGAAGGTGCACGACATCACCAACCGCGTGAAGCAGGCCGCTCAGCGCCAGGACTGACGGCGCCGCGAGACCGACGCGCCAGCGACGGCCGGCCGTGCTGCGGTGCCCTCGGCCTGCACCATCACATCCGGTTCTGTGCGTCGCATCCGTCTGGACGGTTGTGCGACGCCGGAACGGATGCGACGTTGCGGGCCACCGGCCGTCCTCTGGCCCGCCTCGGCCCGCCGGCCGCCGGTGGTGCTCTCAGCCGCCTCCGTGTCGCCCGCCTCCTACTGTCCACAGGTATCCACAGATTTCTGTGGACAGTCTGCTGGTAAACCACCTCTGTGCGGGGGAGGGCCGCGAGTGGTCCGGTCTCCGTACGCAGATCCTCCCCGTGTAGTTCGGTCGCGCTCCACAAGGACGACAAACATGTGATTTCGACACGGCTGGCGGCGATGCTCGATGTCCACACCCTGCACAGCACCTATGACGGTGATGAGATCTATGACTCTCCAAGGTCGTTGACGTGAGGTGGGCCCGAACCTGGGGACAACATGTCGTTCGGCGTGCCGGCCGGCGATGACAGACTGATCCCGAGAACACCGCCGATGCGGGGGTGGCCTCGGGGGGACGGGTCGTCGTCGCCCGAGAAGGTCAGGCGGTCCCGGCACTATGCTCAGGGCCGACGAGAGGGGAAACGTGAAGATCCGACTCGAGAAGGACGTCCTCGCCGAGGCCGTGCAGTGGGCAGCACGCAGCTTGCCGCCGCGGCCGAGCGTCCCGATCCTTGCCGGGCTCCTGATCAAGGCCGAGAACCAGTCCGTGGTGCTGTCGAGCTTCGACTACGAGACCAGTGCCCGGATCACGGTGGAGGCCGAGGTGTCCGAGCCGGGTGTCGTCCTGGTGTCAGGCCGCCTGCTCGCCGACATCTCCCGCTCGCTGCCGAACAAGCCGGTGACCCTCACCGCCAACGACGGCCACGTCGAGGTGGTGTGCGGGTCGGCGCGGTTCACGCTGCAGACCCTCCCGGTCGCCGACTACCCCGAGCTGCCAGAGATGCCCGAGGCCACGGGCTCGGTGCCGTCGGCCGGGTTCGCGAAGGCCGTTGCCCAGGTCGTCGTCGCCGCTGGTCGCGACGAGCTGCTGCCGGTGTTCACCGGCGTGCGCATGGAGATCGACGGCGACCAGCTCGACCTGCTGGCGACCGATCGCTACCGCATGGCGCTCAAGGAGATCGACTGGAACCCCACCGCCACGGCGGCCGGTGGCGCGGCGCTGGTGCCCGCGAAGGTCCTGAACGACGCGGCCAAGTCGATGACCTCGGGCGAGACCGTCACCATCAGCCTCTCGGCCGCCAGCTCCGGCGAGGGTCTCATCGGCTTCGAGGGCGAGGGCAGCGGGGGCAGCCGTCAGATCACCACCCGGCTGCTCGACGGCGAGTTCCCGCGCGTGCGGCACCTCATGGACATCAAGCCGGCCCTGTCGCTGAGGCTCAACACCGCCGACCTGATCGCGGCGGTGAAGCGCGTCGGCCTGGTCGCCGAGCGCAACACCTCGCTGCGCATGATCATCGACGAGGCGTCGGTCACGCTGGAGGCCGCCACGGGCGACCAGGCGCAGGCGTCGGAGGCCATCGAGGCCGTCGTGGACACCTTCGGGGCCGAGCCCGCGCTCGCCGCGGCCGGGTTCAACCCGCACTACCTATCCGACGCGCTCACGGCCGTCGACGCCCCGTACGTCAGCTTTGCCTTCACCGCGCCTGGCAAGCCCTGCCTGCTGACCGGTCTCGAGCAGATCGACGGCGAGCCTGCCACCGACTACCGGCACGTCATCATGCTCATGCGTCTTCCGAACTGAACCTGACGAGGAGTTTCACATGAAGATCGGCATGATCGGCCTGGGAAAGATGGGCGGCAACATGCGCGAGCGCATCCGCCGCGCAGGGCACGAGGTGGTCGGCTACGACCGCAACGCCGAGATCGCAGACGTCAGCTCGCTGGAGGAGCTGGCCGGGGCCCTGGAGAGCCCCCGCGTCGTGTGGGTGATGGTCCCCGAGGAGGTGACCGACGACGTGATCGCCGATCTCGCCGGGCACCTGAGCGAGGGCGACATCATCATCGACGGCGGCAACTCCAAGTGGACCAGCGACAAGCGCAACGCCGAGAAGCTCGGCAAGCAGGGCATCCACTTCATCGACTGCGGCACCTCCGGTGGCGTCTGGGGCCTGGAGAACGGGTACGCCCTGATGGCCGGCGGCGACGAGGCCGATGTCGCGATCGCGCAGCCGATCTTCGACGCGCTGAAGCCCGAGAGCGACTTCGGCTTTGTTCACGCGGGCAGCCATGGCGCCGGCCACTTCGCGAAGATGGTCCACAACGGCATCGAGTACGGGATCATGCAGGCCTACGCCGAGGGCTGGGAGCTGCTGGAGAAGGCGGGCGAGGTGCACAGCGTGCCCGACGTCTTCCGCTCCTGGCGCGAGGGCACGGTGATCCGCTCCTGGCTGCTCGACCTCGTGGTACGGGCGCTCGACGAGGACCCGCACCTGGAGAAGATCCACGGCTACGCGTCCGACTCCGGCGAGGGCCGCTGGACGGTGAACGCCGCCGTCGACCTCGGCGTGCCGGTGCCCACGATCGCGGCCTCGCTGTTCGCCCGGTTCGTGTCGCAGCAGGACGACTCGCCGGCCATGAAGATGGTCGCGGCCATGCGCAACCAGTTCGGCGGGCACGCGGTGAAGGCCGACGACGTCCCCGTCGAGGCGACGCCCTGACAGCGGCACCCATGCCCTCCGCGGGGGAGGTCCGCCGATGTTCGTCACGCATCTGCAGCTGACCGACTTCCGTTCGTACGAGGCGGTGTCCGTCGCCCTCGAACCCGGCGTGACCGTGTTCGTGGGGCAGAACGGGCAGGGCAAGACGAACCTCGTGGAGGCCGTCGACTACCTGGCCACGCTCGGGTCGCACCGGGTGTCGGCCGACGCCCCGCTCGTACGTGCCGGGGCCGGGCAGGCGACGGTCTCCGCTCGCGTACGGGCCGGGCTGGAGGACCCGCGCACGCTCACGCTCGACGTGGAGATCAATCCCGGGCGGGCCAACCGGGCGAAGTTGAACCGGGCTCCGCTGAAGCGGCCGCGCGACCTGCTGGGGGCGCTGGTGTGCGTGCTGTTCTCTCCCGAAGACCTGGCCGTCGTCAAGGGCGACCCCTCGGAGCGGCGACGGTTCCTCGACGACCTGCTGGTGTCGCGGTGGCCGCGGTTCGCGGGCATCCGGGGCGACTACGACAAGGTGCTGCGGCAGCGGAACGCGCTGCTGAAGTCGTTGTCCGGTCGCACCAGCCGGGTCGCCGCCCCGGAGTCGGGGTCGACGCTCGATGCGTGGAGCGACCACCTCGCGCTGCTGGGAGCCGAGCTCGTCGTGGCCCGGCTGGCGACGCTGGCCGACCTGGCGCCGCGTCTGGTCCAGACGTACGAGTCGATCGCGCCGTCGAACAACGTGGCGTCGGCGGAGTACAGGTCGAGCTCCGACGTGATCGGTGATCCGCCTCTGACCCGCGACGAGGTGGCCACGGTGCTGCGGACGCGGATGGACGAGCGGCGAGGGGAGGAGATCGCCCGTGGCGTCTCGCTGGTCGGCCCGCACCGCGACGACGTCCACCTCGCCCTGGGTGAGCTGCCGGCCAAGGGGTACGCCAGCCATGGCGAGTCCTGGTCCCTCGCCCTGGCTCTGCGCCTGGCGGCGTACCACCTGTTGCGCGACGACGGGATCGAGCCGGTGCTCGTGCTCGACGACGTGTTCGCCGAGCTGGACGCGACCAGGCGTACGCGACTCGCGGGGCTGATCTCGGGGGCCGACCAGGTGCTGGTGACCGCTGCTGTGGGCGAGGACGTGCCGGCGGAGCTGGGGGGCAGGCAGTACGCGGTACGGGCCGGGATGGTGACGGCGGTCGAGCCGTGACGATCCCCGAGGACGAGTTCTGGGAGTGGAAGAAGAGGCGGGAGATCCCGCTGCACCCCGACGACATCGAGGATCTGCGCGAGCTCCAGGCCGAGGAGGACATGGCCGCCGCCGCCGAGGCCCGGGCAGCCGCTGCGGAGGCCGCGCAGGACGCCGAGGACCCCGAAGATTCGGCAGCCCGGGCGGCTGCCGCGGCGGCCCAGCTGGCTGAGCACGACCCGACCGGCACCGATCTTGCCCGCCGGGTGGCGCGGATGGCTCGCGGCGGCCCGGCGCCGAAGAAGAAGGAGCAGCAGGCCCGGCCGGCGACCCCGACGTTCTCGGGGGCCGGGGCCGACCCTCGCGACCCGAAGACCGCTGGCGCCCTGCTGAACCGGCTCATCGAGGAGCGCGGCTGGCGGGTCGAGGTCAACGTGCACGTCGTCGCGGGCCGGTGGGAGCAGGTGGTCGGCGCCGACGTGGCCCGTCATTCCACCCCGGAGGCGTTCAACGAGGGAGTGCTCGTGGTGCGCACGGACACCACGGCCTGGGCCGTACAGCTGCGCACCCTGGCACCGCAGCTGCTGGCAAAGCTCAACGACGCGGTCGGCCAGGGGTCGATCGTGCGGGTCGAGGTGCGCGGCCCGGAGGCCCCGCAACGACGCCGCGGCCGGCTGCGGGTCAAAGGCGAGGGCCCGCGGGACACGTACGGGTAGGACGGACGGACCCTGAGGCTTGGATCTCGGCGACGTTGATTCAGCACCGCTGCCGATCAGCCCTGTGCGGCGCTGAACCCCGCAGCCGGGAGGGGACCCTCGGGTGACGATCCCCAGATCGGCCCAGGAGCCGATCTCTCGCCAGCCAGGTGCTGTTCTGAATCCTCGTACCCCCAGATCACGAGGCCGAGACACACCCCTGGTAGTTGGGTCGCAGGGGCTCAGTTCGGTAGAGTTTGCCCGTTCACATCGTGCCGCTCGGGCGGCCCTCTGCGGCCGCAGGTCGGGCGGGTCCGTGCCGGGGGCGTCGGCAGAGATGCCGGGAAGGACGTGCCTGACGTGGTGAAGAGCACCGACGACGAGCTGACGGCCGAGGACCTGCTGGGTCTGCCCGAGGGGGACCTCGACGAGCAGGAGTCGGAGGTCATCGCCACGCTCGACGAGCGCATGGCGTCGAAGGTCGACGAGGGCGTCTACGACTCCTCCTCGATCACCGTGCTCGAGGGTCTCGACGCCGTGCGCAAGCGCCCCGGCATGTACATCGGGTCCACGGGCGAGCGTGGTCTGCACCACCTCGTGTACGAGGTCGTGGACAACTCCGTCGACGAGGCGCTCGCCGGCTACTGCGACACCATCGACGTACGGCTGTTGCCCGACGGTGGCGTACGCGTCACCGACAACGGCCGCGGCATCCCCGTGAAGATCCACCCCGGGCAGGGCCTCCCGGCCGTGACCGTGGCGCTCACCGTGCTGCACGCAGGCGGCAAGTTCGGCGACGGCGGCTACAAGGTGTCCGGCGGTCTGCACGGCGTCGGCGTCTCGGTCGTGAACGCCCTCTCCTCGCACCTGACCGTGACCGTACGCCGCGACGGTCACCGCTGGCAGCAGGCCTTCTCGCTCGGTGACCCCGACTACGACCTCAAGCAGCTCGACGATACCGACGAGACGGGCACCACGGTCGAGTTCTACGCCTCGCCCGACATCTTCGAGACCACCACCTACTCGTACGAGACCCTCGCCACGCGCTTTCGCGAGATGGCGTTCCTCAACAAGGGCCTCACCATCTCGATCACCGACGAGCGCCCCGACCACGTCGATGCCGACGGGGCCCAGCTCAGCGACACGTTCTGCTACCAGGACGGTCTGATCGACTACGTCACGTACCTGATCGGCTCCAAGGAGACCATCCACCCCTCGGTGATCGCGGTGGAGGCCAACGCTCCTGAGCAGAACATGGGCCTCGAGGTCGCGATGCAGTGGAACACCTCGTTCACCGAGTCGGTCCACACCTTCGCCAACACCATCAACACCCACGAGGGCGGCACCCACGAGGAGGGCTTCCGTGCGGCGCTCACCAACACGGTGAACCGCTGGGGCGAGACCTGGGGCCTCATCAAGAAGCGTGAGGACCGGGTGTCGGGCGACGACATCCGCGAGGGCCTCACCGCCATCATCTCGGTCAAGCTCTCCGAGCCGCAGTTCGAGGGCCAGACCAAGACCAAGCTCGGCAACACCGAGGCACGCTCGTTCGTGCAGAAGGTCGTCAACGACAAGCTCGGCGACTGGTTCGAGAAGAACCCTGCCGAGGGCAAGGACATCGTCCGCAAGGCGCAGGCCGCAGCGACCGCGCGCATCGCCGCCCGCAAGGCCCGCGACATCGCCCGCAGCCGCAAGGGCCTGCTGGGCGGCGGGGGCGCGTACGGAAAGCTCGCCGACTGCCAGTCGAACAACCCCGCCGAGTGCGAGGTGTTCGTGGTCGAGGGTGACTCGGCCGGCGGCTCGGCGAAGGGTGGCCGCGACCCGCGCACGCAGGCGATCCTCCCGATCCGCGGCAAGATCCTCAACGTCGAGAAGGCCCGGCTCGACCGGATCCTGCAGAACCGCGAGGTCGAGGCGATCATCAACGTGCTCGGCACCGGTGTGCACGAGGACTTCGACATCGCCAAGCTGCGCTACCACAAGATCGTGCTGATGGCCGACGCCGACGTCGACGGCTCCCACATCCGCGTGCTGCTGCTGACGCTGCTGTTCCGGTTCATGAAGCCGCTGATCGACGCCGGCCATGTCTACCTGGCGCAGCCGCCGCTGTTCCGCATCCGGTGGACGAACGCCGCTCACGAGCTCGCGTACTCGGACGCCGAGCGTGACGCCCTGCGCGACCACGGGCTCGCCAACGGCAAGAAACTGCCGAACGTGAACCCGATCCAGCGCTACAAGGGCCTGGGCGAGATGGACGCCTCCGACCTGTGGGAGACCACGATGGATCCCGAAGGCCGCATCCTGCTGCAGGTCACCCTCGAAGACGCCGCCCGCGCCGACCAGATGTTCTCCATCCTCATGGGCGAGGACGTCGAGCAGCGCCGCCACTTCATCCAGCGCAACGCCAAGGACGTGCGGTTCCTCGACATCTGAGCAGCCAGTCGCCGGCCGGGCGAGTGCGGGCTGGGCGCCTGACCATCTGCACAACCGGTGCGGATACGGGCGTTCCCGCCTCTCTGGGCGAGGAGTGCACGCAGGCGCACCGTTGGTGCAGGCGAGCAGACCCCCTGGGCGTCTGGGCAGCTGAGCAGCCGTCGGCCGACCGGCTGGGCCGGGCCACACGCGTGACCGGCGCGACGCTGAAGGTGACCGCGGTTCCGCCCCAGCCACGGCGGAGCCGTCGACACCGGCCCGGCGTTCTACGCGCCGCAGCTGGTCGCCCTTCCCGACCGGTGCCTGCTGTGGGGTGGGCGTGGGAGGTGGGGCGGACCCCCTCCGAGATGGAGGAGGCTGGCTGGGCCGGGGTGTCCACCTTCCCCCGGGAGGTCACCCTGGGCGACGACGGGCACCCCCGGTTCGTCCCGGCGCGGGAGCTGCTGTCGTTGCGACGAGAGGCACCGCTGCCCGAGGCGCTGCGGGCGCCCGCCTTCGAGGTGTCGGGTCGTGGGCTACGGCTGTCGCTGGACGGCACCCCCGTGGTGGACCTCCCCGGCGAGGGGACGGTGACGGTCGACGGCAGCATCGTCGAGGCGTACGGGGCCGACGGCCGCACCGTCACCACCCGGGCCTACCCGGGTGCCGGCAGCGCGTGGAGCGTCACGGGAGAGGTCACCGGGGCCTGGGTGCTGGAGCCCGCACCGGGTCCGGGCGGCGACCGCTAGGCGGGCGCGTACGGCGGCTGCGGCGTCTCCTCATCGCGGCGGGGCGGCCACCGTGGCCCGTTCGACCAGCGGGCAGGGGAGCAGGTGCTGCGTCGGGGGCCGATGGCGCGGCTTCTGCAGCGTCTCCAGGAGCAGGTGCGTCGCAGTCTCGCCGATCTCCCGGTGCGGCAGGGCCACCGTGGTCAGGGCCGGCACGCACGTCGGGGCCACGTTCTCGTCGTCGTCGTAGCCCACGAGGGACACGTCGCCCGGCACGTCGAGCCCGAGCCGCGCCGCGGCGAGCAGCACCCCCAGGGCGGAGCGGTCGTTGGAGCAGACGATGCCCGTGGGCCGGTCCGGGCGGCCCAGCAGTTCGGTACCCGCCGCGAAGCCGTCGGAGATGTCCCAGCCCCCGAGACCCTCGGCCACCGCCGTGAGCCTTGCCTCGGCAAGTGCGGCCCGGTTCCCCGCCAGGCGCAGCGCGGCCGCCTCGGCGTCCATCCGGCCGGTGAGAAGGGCGATCCGGCGGTGCCCGGCGTCGAGCAGGCAACGCACCGCCGCCCGGCCGCCGCCCTCCTCGTCGGCGGTCACCGACGTGAAGCGCCCGGCGCTGTCGTGGCAGTTGACGAGCACGGTGCCCGCGGGCACGTCGGGCCCCGGCTCGTACAGGCGCTGGCTCATCGCGGCGACCATGAGCCCGTCGACCTTGCGGTCGTGCAGCGTGACGAGCGCCTCGGCCTGCAGCTCCGGGTCGTCCATGGTGTCCATGACGAGCAGCACGTACCCGGCCTCGTGCGCCACACCCATGGCTCCCGCGAGCATGCGCCCGCCGAACGCCGTGGTGGCGATGGCGTCGGTGACGACCCCGATGGTGTGGGTCTGCTGGTGCCGCAGGCTGAGCGCCACACGGTTGGGCCGGTAGCGCAGCTCGGCCGCGGCGGCGTGGATAGCGGCCTGCGTCTCGGGCGCGATCTGCCCCTCACCGCGACCGTTGAGCACCAGGCTGACCGCGGTGCGGGAGACGCCGGCGAGACGCGCGACGTCGGCGGAGGTGGCCGCGCGGTTCACGGGGCGATCCTACGGGAGCGGCTCCGTCCTCCAACCAGTGCAACCAGATAGAGTAGGCGGGATGTCCGGCGTGCGTGGGAAGGTGCAGCGATGACCGACGGGCCCATGGAACCGACAGACCCGACCGGCGCCGACGACGTCGAGGGTGCCGAGGCGAACGCGGCGGCCGAGCAGGACCTGGCGGCGCCGACCATCGCCAAGACCGAGCCGATCGACCTGCAGGTCGAGATCCAGCGCAGCTACCTCGACTACGCGATGTCGGTCATCGTGGGTCGTGCGCTGCCCGATGTACGCGACGGGCTCAAGCCGGTGCACCGGCGCGTGCTCTACACGATGTACGACGGCGGCTACCGCCCCGACCGCGGCTGGAACAAGTGCTCCCGCGTCGTCGGCGAGGTCATGGGCCTCTACCACCCGCACGGCGACTCGGCGATCTACGACACCCTGGTGCGGCTGGCGCAGCCCTGGGTGATGCGGGCGCCGCTGGTCGCCGGGCAGGGCAACTTCGGCTCCCCGGGCAACGACCCGGCCGCCGCCATGCGGTACACGGAGTGCCGGATGGCTCCGCTGGCCATGGAGATGGTGCGCGACATCGACGAGGAGACCGTCGACTTCAAGCCCAACTACGACAACCGCGAGACCGAGCCGGTCGTGCTGCCGGCCCGGTTCCCGAACCTGCTGGTCAACGGCTCGACCGGCATCGCCGTCGGCATGGCGACCAACATCCCGACCCACAACCTGCGTGAGGTCGCCGACGCGGTCCAGTGGTCGCTGGAGCACCCGGACGCCCCTGCCGAAGAGCTGCTCGAGGAGTGCATCGCCCGCATCAAGGGCCCGGACTTCCCCGGCGGCGGCCTGATCGTCGGTCGCAAGGGCATCGAGGACGCCTACCGTACGGGCCGTGGCTCGGTCATCATGCGGGCCGTCATCGACATCGAGGAAGACAGCAAGGGGCGCACGCTCCTGGTGGTCACCGAGCTGCCGTACATGTGCAACCCCGACAACCTCGCGCAGAAGATCGCCGAGTTGGTCAACGCGGGCCGCCTGACCGGCATCGCCGACATCCGCGACGACTCCTCGGCGCGCACGGGTCAGCGGCTCGTCATCGTGCTCAAGCGCGACGCCCAGCCGCGCGTGGTGATGAACAACCTGTACAAGCACACGGCGCTGCAGGACACGTTCGGCTGCAACATGCTGGCGCTCGTCGACGACGTGCCGCGCACGCTGCGTCTCGACCAGTTCGTGTCGTACTGGGTGAAGCACCAGCTCGACGTGATCGTGCGGCGCTCGCAGTACCGCCTCCGCAAGGCGCAGGAGCAGGCCCACATCCTGCGTGGCCTGGTCAAGGCCCTCAACATGCTCGACGAGGTGATCGCGCTGATCCGCGCCTCCCGCGACGCCGAGGTGGCGCGGCAGGGCCTGATGGACCTGCTCGACATCGACGAGGTCCAGGCGACGTACATCCTCGACACCCAGCTGCGTCGCCTCGCCGCCATGGAGATCCAGCGGATCGTCGAGCGTCTGGCCGAGTTCGAGCGCCAGATCGCCGACCTGGAGGACATCCTCGCCAAGCCGGAGCGCCAGCGGGAGATCATCTCCACCGAGCTCGGCGAGATCGTCGAGAAGTACGGCGACGACCGCCGCACCCGCATCATCTCCGCCGACGGCGACCTCTCCGACGAGGACCTGATCCCTGACGAGGACGTCGTCGTCACGATCACGCACGGCGGGTACGCGAAGCGCACCAAGAGCGATCTCTACCGGATCCAGCGGCGCGGCGGCAAGGGCGTCCGCGGCGCGTCGCTGCGCGCAGACGACGAGGTCGAGCACCTGTTCGCGACCACCTCGCACCACTGGATCCTGTTCTTCACCACGAAGGGCCGCGTCTACCGGACGAAGGTCTGGCAGCTGCCCGAGGGCGGTCGTGACGCCAAGGGTGGCCACGTCGCCGGGCTGCTGAGCTTCCAGCCCGACGAGCGGATCGCCGAGGTGCTGGCGATCAGGTCGTACTACGACGCGCAGTACCTGCTGCTCGCGACCCGCAACGGCCTGGTGAAGAAGACCGAGCTCAGCGCGTACGACTCCTCGCGGCAGGCCGGCGTCATCGCCGTGTCGTTCCGTGAGGAGGACGACGAGCTGATCGGCGCCGCGCTGTGCAACGCGGTCGACGACGTGCTGCTGATCTCGACCAAGGGTCAGGCGATCCGTTTCGCCGCGACCGACGAGCAGCTGCGCCCGATGGGGCGCTCGACGTCGGGCGTGCTGGGCATGAAGTTCCGCTCCGACGACGCCCTGCTCTCGCTGAGCGTGATCGACGCTGACATGCCCGAGGACGACCGGTTCGTGTTCACGGTCACCGACGGCGGGTTCGCGAAGCGGACGCCGGTCTCGGAGTACCGCCAGCAGGGCCGCTCCGGCCTCGGCATCAAGGCCATGAAGCTGAACGAGGACCGCGGGTCGCTCGTCGGCGGTCTCGTGGTGAGCGAGAACGACGAGGTCATCGCCATGAAGACCTCCGGGCAGATCACCCGCTCCAAGGTGGCCGACGTGCCGGTGAAGGGTCGCGACACGATGGGCGTGAAGTTCGTCTCCGTACGCGGTGACGACACCGTGGCCGCGATCGCCCGTTACCCCGAGTCCGAGGTGGCCGAGGAGCTCGGCGAGGCCGACGAGAGCGCCGAGGGCGTTGACGCGGAGCTGGAGACCGAGGGTGTCGAGACTGACGCCGTCGAGAGCGAGGCGGACGAGACCGAGGAGTCCGGGCAGGACGAGTGACCGGGCTGCCTGCATCGTCGGTGCATCGCCTATGATGCAGGCGTGCGCACGACGGTTGACCTGCCCCCGGCGCTTCATCGCCGGGCGCAAGAGCTTGCGGTGTCTCGTGGCGTCTCCCGTCCGCTGTCGTGGCTGACCTGACGGCCCGCGGTATGGCGCAGCTCGACGAACCCGTCGTGGTGGCGACGGACGCGCGTACGGGCCTCCCGGTCATCTCTGTGGGACGTCAGGTCACGACGGCACAGGTGGCTGACCTCATCGACGAGCCGTGAGCCCCGTCCTGCTCGACGCGAACGTCCTGGTCGCGCTCGCCGTGGCTGACCACGAGATGCGCGACAGGGCAGCGAGGTTTCGGACATCGGGAGGGTCATAGGCGCAGGTGACCGGCTCGTGGTGGTCGCGCTCTTCGACTGGATTGACCTCCTCGACGTCACCGGGCCTCCCGAGGTGCTCGCCCTGGCACACCGGGAAGCGCCCGACGTCGCGCGCTACGAGGTGCTCCTGGCCTCCGAGACGCTCCACCCGGTGACCACGGGAGCCGGGGTCCGCGTCCTGCCCGACGTCACCTTCGACGACCTGGCCGGCCTCGCGATCGACACGCTGGTCGTGCCGGGGGCCGTCAGGCCGGACGAGCAGCACGGTCTCGTACCCGTCATCGAGGACTCCCTCGTGCTACGCATCACCGACCTGGCCCTACGCTCGCGCCGGGTCGCCTCCGTCTGCGTCGGTGCGCACGTGCTGGCCGCCATGGGCCTGCTTGACGGCCGCACGGTGACCACGCACTGGTCGACCGCCGCCCTCCTGGCCGCGGACCACCCCGAGATCACGGTCGACGCCGACCCGATCTTCATCCGTGACGGCCACGTCTGGACGGCCGCTGGCATCAGCTCCTGCCTGGACCTGACGCTTGCGCTGGTGGCCGACGACCTGGGCGAGGACGTCGCCCTCCGGGTCGCGCGCCAGCTCGTGATGTACCTCAAGCGCCCTGGCGGTCAGAGCCAGTTCAGCGTCCCCCTCGCACAGGTCGCCACGACCCGGCGCATGGAGGCCCTGCGGCACCACATCCTCGGCCACCTCCCCGAGCCGCTGACCGTGCCTGAGCTGGCCGCCGTCGCTCATGTCGGAGAGCGCCAGCTGGCCCGGCTGTTCCGGAGCGAGCTCAGGACCACACTGCGGGCGTACGTCGAGTCGTTGCGCCTGGAGTCGGCTCGCCACCGGCTCGAGACCACGGACGACTCCTTGGACCGGTCGCCACCGTCTGCGGCTTCGTCACCACCGACACCCTGCACCGCGCGTTCCGGCGGGCCCTGGGCATCACACCGACCGAGTACCGCCTCCGGTTCCGGACCGAACCGGGGATCGAGACCCCGGGCTGAGGCGCATCCCCCGGAGGCTCCGGTAGCGTGGTGCCGCACACGGCTGGCGAAGAGTGCCCAAGGCCGAGTGCTCGAGGAGGACGACGGTGAGTGAAACCACGCCGAAGGCTGGGTCCCGGCCGAGCACGCGCCCGGTGACGTGGCCGCAGTCGACGAGCGGGGACACCGCCGAGACGACCGTGAGCCGCGCGACGTCGGCCGACGGTGCCGCTCCCGGCGCTCGCAGCGCCGGGGCGAAGACCACCGCACCGGCCACCAAGACCACGCCGGCCGGGGTGACCACCGCGCCGGCCGCGAAGACCCGCCCCGCCGGCGCCGGTCGCACGAGCACCGCCACCGTCGCCACGACCGGCAACGGCACCAGCACCGGTGAGCCGCTGAACGAGGCGGTCACCCCAGCCGTGGTCGAGCGCCGCGCCCGCCGTACACGCCGTGCGCGCCTGCGCGTCTCCCGCATCGATCCCTGGTCGGTGATGAAGACCGCCCTGCTGTTCGGCATCGCCGGCGGGATCATGTTCGTCGTCGCCACCTACTTCGTGATGACCGTGATCGAGAGCACGGGCCTGTGGGACGCGGTCAACAAGGCGTACGCCGACGTGCTGGCCGCCCCTGGCGACCCCAACGCCTTCGACATCAGCACCTACATCAACACCCGCCGCGCCACCGGCCTGGCCGCGCTGATCGGTGCCATCGACGTGGTGATCTTCACCGCCCTGGCGACGGTCTTCTCGTTCCTCTACAACCTCTCGGCCACCATGCTCGGCGGCCTCGAGATCACCCTCGCGGAGGACTGAGCGCCGCCAGATGACCACACCGAGCGGCGAGGACATCTGGAGCACCGTCCGCGGTGAGGCCGAGCGCGACGTCACGGTCGAGCCGATGCTCGCCGGCTTCCTGTACGAGACCGTGCTGCGCCACGACTCCCTCGAGGACGCCCTCGCCACGATCCTGGCCTCCAAGCTCGATGGGCCGCTGATGCCGGCGCAGGCGGTGCACGACCTGGTCTTCACGGCGTTCTCCGACGACGCCCGCATCGGCGCCGCGGTGCGTGCCGACCTCACCGCGGTGGTGACCCGTGACCCGGCGTGCCGGGGGTACACGCAGCCCCTTCTGTACTTCAAGGGCTTCCACGCCGTCCAGGCCTACCGGGTGGCCCACCACTACTGGGCCGAGCACGAGCCGCTGGCGCTGTACCTGCAGAGCCGCATCTCCGAGGTGTTCGCGGTCGACATCCACCCCGCCGCCCGCATCGGCAAGGGGATCATGCTCGACCACGCCACCAGCGTCACCATCGGTGCCACCGCGGTGGTGGACGACGACGTGTCGATGCTCCACGAGGTGACCCTCGGCGGCACCGGCCACGTCGCCGGCGACCGGCACCCCAAGATCCGCCGTGGCGTGCTGATCGGGGCCGGGGCCAAGGTGCTCGGCAACGTCGTGGTCGGCGAGTGCGCCCGCGTCGCCGCCGGCAGCGTGGTGCTCAAGGACGTCGACCCTCACACCACGGTCGCCGGCATCCCCGCCAAGGTGGTGGGCGTCCGCCATGCCGGGTCGGAGCCCGCGCTGGAGATGGACCAGACCTTCGACGACCCCGACGAGCGCATCGCCCGGCTCGACTTCTCCATCTAGCTCCCCGCGAGGCGCTCCAGCTCGGCCCGTACATCGCTGAGCATCGCCGACGCCGTCACCGCCTCGTCGTACGTGCCGTGCAGCGCCAGCCCGTCCACGAACCGGTGCAGGCGCCGCGCCTCCCGGTCGAGGTCGGTCCCGGTCAGCCCGGGCGCCGCCAGCCGTACGACCGTGGTGCAGGCCTCCAGCGTCGCCGCGTACGTCTGCCGCCACACCGACTCCAGCGCCGGCCGGTGCGGCGCCAGGGTGGTCACCTCGAACCACAGCCGGCACGCAGCCCGGGCTCCGTCGTCGACCGGGAGCAGCCTCGCGAGCACCTCGGTCGCGGCGTCCACCGGGTCCCGTACGTCCCGCAGCCCGGCGATCTCCTCCCGGATCACCTGCTCCAGGGTGCTGAGCGCGAACACCACGAGCTCGTCCTGGTTGGCGAAGTAGTGGCGCAACGCCCCGGGAGAGATGCCGGCCTCGGTGCCCACGGTGCGTACGGAGGTGGCGGCCAGCCCGTCGCGCATCGCGACCCGCAGCAGCGCCGCGGCGATCTCGCGCTGCCGCTCCTCGACGTCCACCACCTTGGGCATGCCTGAAGTTTAGCCACACGACTGTGTTGCAAAACGACCCCGAGCCTGGTTCAGTGTTCACAACACACCTGTATGGCCAAAGGAGACGGGGATGTCCAGACGCGCGGCGATGATCCGGCTCGTGGCGGGGTTCGTGGTCGCCGTGGCCGTCTGGCGGCTCAGCGACCTGGTGGTGCCGCCGGGATACACGCACGGCACCCACGCCGCCCGGGCCGCGCTGGCGCTCGCCGGCACCCTGCTCGGCTGGGGCGTGGTGAGCCGCCTGACGGGCCCACCCCGGGCTCCGGACGGCATCGACCTGCGGTGGTTCGCTCTGGGCGCCGTCTCCTACCTGGTGCCGACGGCGGTGGCCGGTGCGGCCGTGCTCGTCCTGGGCCTGGCGCGGGTCTCGCCGAACCTCGCCCCAGGCGCCATGCTGGGGCAAGGTCTGGTGCTGCTCCTGCTCGTGCTGGCCTTCGAGGCGATCCCCGAGGAGCTGCTCTTCCGCGACCTGCTCTACACGTCGCTCCGGCGGCTGGCCGGGGCGGCCGTCGCCGTGGTCGGGCAGGCCGTGCTGTTCGTGCTCTGGGGAGCCCTCACCGGGTCGAGCCTCACGCTCGACCGCCTCGTGGTCTTCTTCCTGTTCTCGATCGCGCTGGGCATCCTCCGGCACCTCTCCGGCCACGTCGCGACGACCATGGGGTTCCACGCGGCGTTCCAGCTCTCGGCCCAGTGGCTGCTGGGCACGAACTGGGACGGCTGGGCGGTGACCGATGACCAGCTGTGGTTGGCCGGGGCGCTCTTCGTGCCGCCCCTGCTGCTGGCCCCCGGGATCGTGCGGCTCGCCTCACGACCGCGCGTCCGGATCGGGCAGGCGCGTCCTTCGGCGGCGTGACCAGCCCTCAGCGGGCCTCCCGCCACATCCGGATCGGCGGTGCGGAGTGGGGCGCTACCACCGGCCCCAGGTCCTGGAACCCGAACCGGGCGTAGTAGGCGATGTGGCCGCTGGTGGCGCCCTCCAGGTACGCCGCCTCGTGCCGCGCGTCGATCCGGGCGAGGCCGTGCCGCAGCAGCGCCGAGCCCACCCCGGTGCCGGCCGCCTCCGGCACCACGCCCAGCGAGGAAAGGTACCAGTGCGGCGCCGTGGGGTGCCCGGCCTCGATCGCTGCGAAGACACGCATGGTCGAGCGCAGCCGGGGCCCGGTCGCCCGCAGCAACGGCGGCAGCGATCGCACCAGCCCCAGCGGCGTCTGACCCGGCGAACCAGGCGTCACCCAGACGGCCGCACCCAGCAGACGTCCGCTCTCGTCACGCGCCAGGTCGATGGCGTGGGGTGCGCCCAGCAGGCGGCGCAGCTCGGCCTCGACAGGGCGCGCGGCCGAGCGGGTCGGCGGTCGGGCGGCAGCAGGGAGGGCAGGAACGTGTCCCGCTCGAAGGCCCGGCCGAGCGCGGTGGCGGTCTCGGCGAACGCGGCGAGGGAGAAGGGCTCGATCTGCAGGGACGGCATGCGGTCACGCTCACCCGCACCTAGAGTCACTCCATGTCGAAGAGCAGCCACCCCCCGAAGCTCGACAAGGCCGCGTACGAGGAGGAGCTGGAGCGCCTCCAGGCCGAGCTCGTGGCGATGCAGCAGTGGGTGATCGCGACCGGCGAGCGCATCCTGATCGTGTTCGAGGGCCGGGACGCCGCCGGCAAGGGCGGCGCCATCCAGCGGATCACCGAGTTCCTCAACCCCCGCCACGCCCGCGTCGTCGCCCTGCCCGCCCCGACGGAGCGCGAGAAGACGCAGTGGTACTTCCAGCGCTACATCGCGCACCTGCCGGCCGGGGGCGAGATCGTGATCCTCGACCGGTCCTGGTACAACCGGGCCGGGGTGGAGCGGGTGATGGGCTTCTGCACGGAGGAGCAGTACCAGCGCTTCCTGCGCCAGGCCCCCGCCTTCGAGCGCATGCTGGTCGAGGACGGCATCCGCCTCCTCAAGTACTGGTTCTCCGTCTCCGACGAGGAGCAGGAGGCCCGCTTCCGCTCCCGCGCCGGCGACCCGATGCGGCGCTGGAAGCTCTCGCCCATGGACGTGCAGTCGATCACGCGCTGGGAGGACTACTCGCGGGCCAAGGACACGATGTTCGCCGCCACCGACCTCCCGGGGGCGCGCTGGGTGACGGTGGAGAGCGAGGACAAGAAGCACGCCCGCATCAACGTGATCCACGACATCCTCACCCGCATCCCGTGGCAGGAGGTCGAGCTGCCGGAGATCGAGATCCCCGAGCGGCCCGCGCGCAAGGACGACGACTACCAGCGACCCGACAGGTCGACCCAGCTCTACGCCGCAGACGTCGCCGCAGATCTGGAGCGCACGCCGAAGAAGCCCAAGAAGGCATAGGTTTCGTCGGAGACGACGAGAGGCTGGGGACGCATGACACAGGCACGGCAGGACAGCGCGCGGCGCACGGCATTCATCACCGAGACCGGGCCAGGCACTGCGCTGCCGCCACGACCGCGTACGGCCACGGACGCGCCCGTGCTCGACCTGAACGGCACCTGGGACTTCCACCTCACCGAGCGCGCCGCCGAGGTGCCGGAGACGCCGGCCGACCACGACGACTGGCAGCCGATCACGGTGCCGGGCAGCTGGCAGATGCAGGGCTGGGGCGCCCCGGCGTACACAAACGTCGTCTTCCCCTTCCCCGTCGACCCGCCGCACGTGCCCGACGAGAACCCGGTCGGCGACTACCGCCTGGTCTTCGACGCCCCCGAGGAGTTCCTCGCCGGCGCCAGGCTGCGCTTCGACGGTATCGACGCCGTGGGCGTGGTCTGGCTGAACGGCACCGAGCTCGGCACCACGCGCGGGTCCCGCAACACCCATGAGCTCGACGTCACCGGGGTGCTGCGGGCGAGCGGCAACGAGCTGTACGTCCGCGTGGCCCAGTGGGCCGCGACCTCCTACCTGGAGGACCAGGACATGTGGTGGGCCTCCGGCATCTTCCGCGACGTCTCTCTGGTCTCGACGCCGGCCGGCGGTGTCCTGTACGCGGCCGTCGACGCCGGGTTCGACCACACCACGGGGCACGGCACCCTGACCGTACGCACCGACACCCACGCCACCTGGCGCATCGAGGAGCTGGACGCGGTGGGGGAGACCAGCACCGTGCTCGAGGAGGGCGCGATCGACCTCGGCGAGGTGGAGCCGTGGACCCCGGAGACGCCCCGCCTGTACACGCTCACCGTCAGCACGGCCGCCGAGACCCTGACGCTGCGCATCGGCTTCCGCACCGTACGCATCACCGACGGCCTCATCACCGCCAACGGCGTGCCCGTGCGCTTCCGGGGCATGAACCGGCACGACCACGACCCGCGTACGGGCCGCACGGTCACCGTCGACGCCATCCGCGCCGACCTGGTGCTGATGAAGCAGCACAACATCAACGCCGTACGCACCTCGCACTACCCGCCGCGGCCGGAGCTGCTCGACCTGTGCGACGAGCTCGGCCTGTGGGTGATCGACGAGACGGACCTGGAGACCCACGGCTTCCACTTCGTGCAGTGGCGCCGCAACCCGAGCGACGACCCGATGTGGCGCGACGCCATCATCGACCGCACCGAACGGCTCGTCGAGCGCGACCGCAACCACCCGAGCGTGATCCTGTGGAGCCTGGGCAACGAGTCCAGCGGGGGGCGGAACCTGCTCGAGGCCCGCGAGTGGATCCACGAGCACGACCCCGGCCGACCCGTGCACTACGAGAACGACTACGGCTACGACGCCTCCGACGTGTACTCGCAGATGTACGCCTCCGTGGAGCACGTCGAGCGGGTGGGGGCCGGCACGGCGTCGGAGGCGCCGGGGTCGCAGGGCAAGCCGTACCTCATGTGCGAGTACGCCCACGCGATGGGCACCGGCCCGGGCGGGCTGGAGGAGTACGAGGATCTGTTCCGCACGTACCCGCGCCTGCAGGGTGGCTTCGTGTGGGAGTGGCGCGACCACACCATCGAGACGCCCGAGGTGGCGCAGGCGTACGGCGGCGACTTCGGCGAGGACGTCCACGACAGCAACTTCGTCGCGGACGGCATGGTGGCGGCCGACCGGACGCCTCGCCCCGGACTTGCCGACTACAAGGCCGTGATCGCGCCCGCGGAGATCACCACCGACTGGCGCGAGGTCACCGTGCGCAGCTGGTACGACCACGGCTCCACCGCCCACCTGGCGTACCGCTGGCGCGTCGAGACCGAGTCCGGTGAGCAGGCGAGCGGCACCCTAGACGTGCCCGTACTGGCCCCCGGCGAGTCGGCCACGGTGGCGTTGCCGGCGCTGGACGTGGATCAGGGCACCGACACCGTGCTCACGGTGGTGGCCGAGCTGGCCGCGGAGACGCCGTGGGCCCCGGCCGGGCACGAGATCGGGTTCGGGCAGGCGGTGTCGCTGGCGCCCGTGCCCGAGGTGGAGCGGGTGACGCTGGCGGAGTCCGGTGAGGGCGTACGCGTCGGGGCGGCGACCCTCGACCCGGTGACCGCCCAGCTGCGTGACCTGGGCGGGGCGATCACCGGCCCGCGGCCCAGCCTGTGGCGGGCGCCGACCGACAACGACAGCCGCAAGGGGACCACGGGCCCCGCCAACGGCGACGGCGCGGACTGGGCGGCCCAGCGGCTGCGGTACGTGCGGCACGCCGTGCGAGACGTACGGGTCGAGGACGATGCCCTGGTGGCCGACGGGATGCTCGCGGCGCCTGGCCTGGACTGGACCGTCGCCACCCGGTGGCGCTGGTCGGGGGCGGCCGACGGGGTGACGCTCGACCTCGCGTACGAGCCCCAGGGGGAGATCCCGGGCTCCTGGGCGCGCGCCGGGTTCGACCTCGAGGTGCCCGGCGGCCAGGACACGGTGCTGCGGTGGTTCGGCCGCGGCCCCGGCCCGGTCTACCCCGACACCGGCACGGCCGCGCGCTGGGGCTGGCACACGAGCACGGTGGCCGACTGGCAGACCGCGTACGCGGTGCCGCAGGACAACGGCGTACGCCGCCTGCGCCGCCTGGAGCTGCACCTCGACGGGCGCGTGCTGAGCATCGCGGGCGAGGACCTGTGGGTGTCCGTACGCCCCTGGTCCGACGGCGAGCTGGCCGATGCCGCCCATCCCGAGGAGCTGCCGCCGAGCGACGGGCTGGTGATCGGGGTGAACCTCGCCGTGCACGGCGTGGGCACGGCCGCCTGCGGGCCCGGGGTGCTGCCGCAGCACCGGCTGGAGCCGCGCGAGGTACGCGGCGCCGTGCACCTCGCCGTTCACCGGGCCTGACGGGGCCAGGCCGGCCGACCTGCATCTTCTGGTCGTAGGCGGCAGCACGTGCCATATCTGGCGCGTGATGCCGCCAGGAGCCAGAGGATGCAGGTACTGGCGACCTGGCGATGCGATCAGCCTGATGGCCCGTACGCCGCCACTGCCCGAGAACGCGACAGCGGCCGGGGCCCGAAGGCCCCGGCCGCGGCCGGTCATGCGTGGGGGTTGGTCAGACGCGACGGCCCGTGACCAGCTTCACGATGAAGATCAGGATGCACGCGCCGAGCACGGCGGTGAGGATCGACAGGATGTTGAAGCCCGCCATCACGTTGACGCCGAAGAAGCTGAGGATCCAGCCGCCGATCATGGCGCCGAGGATGCCGACGATGATGTTGAGGACCGCGCCCTGCTGAGCATCGGTGCCCATGATCTTGGAGGCGATCCAGCCCGCGAGGGCCCCCAGGACCAGCCAGATGATGATGTTGATCATTGTGGTTCCTTCCGCGCGCCCGGATGGGATCCGAGCCCCTTGTGGGCGGAGCCTCGGTGGCCCGCCACGTTTCTTCAACAGCCACTCTGGCCCACTTCCATCCCGTACCTGGGAAAGCGCACCCCGAAGGGTGTCTCTTCTCAGGTTTCAGAAAACGGTTGCACCAGGCATGCGTAGAACACCGGGTGATCCCGGTCTGAGAAGGGGAGATGCTGAGAGCCGCGCTGGTACAGCGGAGGGTGGGCCTAACTGGACTTGAACCAGTGACCTCTGCCTTATCAGGGCAGCGCTCTAACCGTCTGAGCTATAGGCCCGCGCAAGGGGCAACGTTACCGGATCGCCCGCGTCTGGCTCAACTCTGCTGTCGCGCGGGGGGAGCAGTGTCAGTCGGCCCCGACCACGTCGTCGTTGAGACCGATGCCGCGCGGGTCGATGTGGCGGGGGGCGTTGGCGCCGAAGGTGCCGCGAGTGGTGCGCTCCACGAGGCGACGGTGAGCGGCGGCGCCGGTGGTCTCCTCCGCTGCGGTGCGCGTCGCGGCCTCGCTGGCCAGCGCCTCCTGCAGGCGGGAGATGACCTCCGGCGGCATCTGCTGGCTCTGCAGCAGGTGCAGCCCCTCGGTCACCCGGGCAAGGTCGGCGACGTGTGCGGCGCAGACGGGGCAGGTCTCGGCGTGCGCCAGCACCGTACGGGCCGACTCGGCATCGGGGAGGCCCTCGGCCGCGTCGGAGAGCGTGTCAACCGGGTAGTGGTCAGTCGCGTCTTCTTCATGGGCAGCGGGGCGCAAGGGGTGCGTGGCCGCGGCCTCCGCGGCGCGCGCGGCGAGCTCGCGGGCGTCGGGCTCGGGCGTCATCGTGGCCCTCCTGAGGTCTGTGGGGCAGACATGCCGTCCTCGGTCGTCGGTGCGTCCATGGTGGTCCGGGCCGGGGGCATGGGCGCTGATTCCGGGTTGGACGCAGCCGCAGGGGTGGCAGTTCCCTCCGTGCGCATCGGGGTGGGCCGCACCGGGGCGGGGCCGGAGGCAGGCTCCCCGGGGGCGGCGATCAGCCCGCGGTTGACGAGCATGTCGCGCAGGTCGGTGGCCTTGGTGTCGTACGCGGCCTGCGGTGCGAACCGCCGCAGCCACTCGAACAGCGTGGAGTGCCCCCGCTCCAGGGTCGAGGTCGGCACGTGCACGCGCCGGCCGTCGTCGAGCACCAGCCGTACGTCGGGGCTGCGGCCCTGGTAGACGTAGCGCACCTCGCGCACCTCGCCGCCGGTGAAGGTCACCTCCCGCAGGTGGCCGCGCACGGTGGCCCGGTCGCCGTCCACCCACAGGGTGCGCCGGCCGCGCAGCCAGACCGGGACCGCGTACGCCAAGAGGGCCAGCAGCACCGCCAGCAGGGTCCAGCCGGTGCCGCTCTGGCCGCCGCGCACGACGACCACAGCCACCGCGACCGCGAGCGCGGCGGCGATGCCGATGCGGGTCTGCCAGCCGTACGAGGTGGGCAGGGGGTCTGTGGGCAGCGGGCCAGGCACGTACGTGCCGCGAGGGCCCTGGTCGACCTTGGCCCACAGGGGGAGGCCGGCCTCGCGCGGGTCGTGGCGTTGGTCGCCGCCGGGGACGGTCACGCGGCCCCCAGGCCTGACAGCAGCGGTACGAGCCGTGCCCGGCCACGCGAGCAGCGCGACTTCACCGTGCCGGGCGCGCACCCGAGGATCTGCGCGGCCTCGTCGACCGAGTAGCCCTCCATGTCGACCAGCACCAAGGCGGCCCGCTGGTCGGGGTTGAGCTGTGCCAGGGCGGCGGCGACGTCGTGGCGGACCTCCAGGGCCCCGACGTCGGCGGCGGGGTCGGCAGGGTCGGTGAGCTCGTCGCTGCGGTCGGGGTCGTCGGGCAGCGGGACAGTCGCCCGCAGCCGCATCCTCCGCAGCCGGTCCAAGCAGGCGTTGACGACGATCCGGTGCAGCCAGGTGAGCACGGCGGCGTCCCCTCGGTACTGCCCCGCCCGACGGAACGCCGACAGCAGCGCGTCCTGCAGCGCGTCGGAGGCCTCCTCCGGGCTCCGCATGGTGCGCAGCGCCACCCCCCAGAGCCGGTCGCGGTGCCGCATCACCAAGGTGGTGAACGCCTGCTCGTCGCCGGCGACATGGGCGTGCAGCAGCTCCACGTCGGTGGGCTCGGTCGGGTGCAGCCCGGTGGTCACGGGTTCACCTGGACCTCGGCCACGGCACCCCGGTAGCCACCGGACGCCGCCGGCAGCGAGGTGAGGTAGACCAGCACGTACTGGCTGGTCACCGGCTGGTCCGGCTTCAGCTCGGCCGTCGTGCCGGCACCGGCCACCTTGGCGACCGTGCGCCACGACTTCTGGCTGTCCATCGGGGCCGCGGTTGCACCCTGCGTTGACGGCACCCGCAGCTCGACGTCGGTCGGCTGGCCCTGCAGCGTCAGCCGTACGGACCCGACCAGCACCGGCCGGCCGAGGTCCAGCACGAGGCCGACGCCCGCCTTGAGGCCGCCCAGCTTGGGGTTCCCCTTGTACGTGAGCGTGGTCCACGCGGTCGCCGGGTCACCGTCGTAGGCCAGAGACACCTGGTTCGGGTTCTCGTCGTTGCTGCCGTTGTCGGCGCTCGGGTCGAAGTCCTTGGCACCCGCGATGGCGTACGGGCCGCTCTGGCTCGGGGACGCCGAGGCGGACTGCCCGCCCGTGGAGCCCGGCCGCCCCGCCTCGGGGGTGGTGCGGTTGCCGAACCACAGGCCCAGCACGATGCCGGTGACGACCAGCGCCACCAGGGGCAGCACCCACACCGGCACCCGGCGCCGGGGGCGCTCGTCGCCGTTGACGGCGGTCGCGGTGCGTACGGGGCCGGTGGGCTCGCCGTCCGGCTCCGGCTCCGAGACGACCCGCGCGGGCTG
>CAKZHP010000117.1 GCA_936924635.1 uncultured Propionibacteriaceae bacterium | reverse complement strand
GCACCCCGCGCGGGGTGCGGCGCCTCCGTCGTGCGCGTGACCGGACCGCCCGGTCGCGCGGCGGCCCGGTCCAGGGCGGCTAGATCCAGACGGCGGGATCGTCATACATCGCGTCGGTCGGGCTCTGGTCCGGCCCCGGGATCCGCACCTGCGCGGGGATGCCGACGGCGACGGCGTTGGCCGGGACGTCCTTGACCACCACGGCGTTGGCGCCGACCTGCGCACCGTCGCCGAGCGTGATGGCGCCGAGGACGCGGGCGCCCGACCCGATCGTGACACCGTTGCCCAGCGTGGGGTGACGCTTGCCCTTGGCGAGCGAGCGGCCGCCGAGGTTGACGCTGTTGTAGAGCATGCAGTCGTCGCCGATCTCGGCCGTCTCGCCGATGACGACGCCCATGCCGTGGTCGATGAAGAACCGCCGACCGATCGTCGCACCCGGGTGGATCTCCACGCCGGTCAGGGCCCGCGTCACGTTGGACAGCAGGCGCGCCGGCAGCCGCAGCGACGGGCGCTGCCACAGCTGGTGCGTCACACGGTGGGACCACACCGCGTGCAGGCCCGGCGAGACCAGGGCCATCTGCAGGCGACCGGTCGCCGCCGGGTCCCTCTCGATCGCAGCGTCGAGGTCCTCCAGGACCCCGGCCACGAAGCCCACGCCACCCTGACGCTGGGTCACGAGCGGGGCGAGGTTGACGTCGGCCTTGGCGCGGTGGGCCGCGGCGGTGGTGAACGTCGTCATGTCATCAGCTCATCTCGTGTGGCGGCGGGTGGTTCGGCATACGGCCGATCAGGAGGTGATGCCCTCGAACAGCACGGTGGACAGGTAGCGCTCACCGAAGGAGGGGATGATGACCACGATCGTCTTGCCGGCGTTCTCGGGCCGGGCGGCGACCTGGGCGGCGGCGTAGAGCGCGGCGCCGGAGGACAGACCGACGAGCAGGCCCTCCTGGGTCGCGGCCTTGCGGGCCCACTCGACCGACTGGTCGATGTTGACGTCGATGACCTCGTCGTAGATCTTGGTGTCGAGGACCTCGGGGACGAAGTTGGCGCCGATGCCCTGGATCTTGTGCGGGCCGGCCTGACCGCCGTTGAGGATGGCGGACTCGGCGGGCTCGACGGCGATCATCTGCACGCCGGGCTTGCGCTCCTTGAGCACCTGGCCGACGCCGGTGATGGTCCCGCCGGTGCCGATACCCGCGACCACGATGTCGACCTTGCCGTCGGTGTCGGCCCAGATCTCCTCGGCCGTCGTGCGGCGGTGGACCTCGGGGTTGGCGGCGTTCGCGAACTGACGCGCCAGCACGCCCTGGCGCTCGGCGACGATCTCCTCGGCCTTGTTGACGGCGCCCTTCATGCCCTCCGAGCCCGGGGTGAGGACCAGCTCGGCGCCGTACGCCTTGAGCAGGGCCTTGCGCTCGGCACTCATGGTCTCCGGCATGGTCAGGACGACCTTGTAGCCGCGGGCCGCACCCACCATGGCCAGCGCGATCCCGGTGTTGCCCGAGGTCGCCTCGACGATGGTGCCGCCCGGCTCGAGCTCGCCGGACTGCTCGGCCGCGTCCACGATGGCCACGCCGATCCGATCCTTCACCGAGTTCGCGGGGTTGTAGAACTCGAGCTTCGCCGCGACGGTGGTGCCGCTGTCCTTGGTGTCGATGATGCGGTTGATGCGCACCAGGGGGGTGCGTCCGACGATGGAAGTGACGTCGTCGTGGATGGGCATGGGGCGTTCTCCGCTCTCTCGATGGCTGAAGGCCGCGTGGGCCCTGTCGTGTTCTCGTGCGCGGCAACGTCCGGGACGAGAAGGTGATTCCCACGTTATCGCTTGTCCAACATTGTGTTATGCCACGCGGGATGACGCAGCCGCATCCCAGGGACCGGACCCGACCGGGCTAGCGATCCCCGTCACACATCACTCGTCAGACGTGCCGCCATGTCACTACCCGACCGTAGGATCACCGCATGTCAGCGCTGCAGACCACAGCCCTCGTGCTGTGCTTCGTGATCCCGAGCATCGGGTGGATCCTGCTCTTCCGGCAGGTGTTCCGGTTCACCAGGCTCTTTCGCACCGGCCGGCCCGACCCGACGCGCACCGGCGAGCCGGCCAAGCGGACGATGACCCTGGTCCGAGAGTTCCTGGGCCACACGCGCATGGCGCGGCTGCCCTGGGTCTCCATAGCGCACTGGTTCACGGCGCTGTCCTTCCTCATCCTGTTCGCGACGCTGGTCAACGCCTTCTTCCAGCTCATCTGGCCGGACTTCCGGCTGCCGATCATCGGCACCTTCCCGCCCTTCGAGTGGCTGATCGAGCTCTTCACGGTCGGCGGCTTCCTCGGGATCATCCTGCTGATCGTGGTGCGCCAGCGTCAGCACCCGCGCAGCGCCGCTGGCGAGCACGGCCGCCGCAGCCGCTTCTTCGGGTCGACCTGGTGGCAGGCCTACTACGTCGAGTTCACGATCCTCGCGGTCACCATCTGCATCGCCCTGCTGCGCACCCTCGAGGCCGCTCACGTCGAGCGCCTGCACCCGGGCACCAACATCGCGCTCCACTTCCCGCTGACGGGGTGGATGCGCGGCATGTGGGGCGGTCTGAGCATCGCCGGGATCGAGGAGGCGATCTACCTCGTCGCGATGATCAAGATCCTCGTGTCCTTCGCCTGGATGATCACCATCGCCCTGCAGCCCACCATGGGCGTGGCCTGGCACCGCTTCCTCGCCTTCTTCAACATCTGGTTCAAGCGCAACGCCGACGGGCGGACCGCGCTGGGCGCGCTGCAGCCCATGACCATCGACGGCAAGCCCTTCTCCATGGACGCCATGGAGGAGATGGACGAGGACACCTCGATGGGTGTCGCCAAGGCCGAGGACCTCACCTGGAAGCAGCTGCTCGACGTCACCACCTGCACCGAGTGCGGCCGCTGCCAGTCGCAGTGCCCCGCGTGGAACACCGACAAGCCCCTGTCCCCCAAGCTGCTCGTGATGACGCTGCGCGACCACGCGCACGCCAAGGCACCGTGGATGATGGCCTCGGAGGAGGCCCGGGCAGGGCTGCCGGAGCACACCAAGGCGCTCGCGCACATGCCCCTCGTCGGCCAGACCGGGTATGACATGGAGCACCCCCTCACGGCATACGACGCACTCGGCCCCGAGGCCGTCATCGACGAGGACGTGCTGTGGTCCTGCACGACCTGCGGCGCGTGCGTCGAGCAGTGCCCCGTCGACATCGAGCACGTGGACACCATCGTCGACCTGCGGCGCAACCAGGTGCTGATCGAGTCGGCCTTCCCCGCCGAGCTGGGCGGACTCTTCAAGAACATGGAGTCCAAGGGCAACCCTTGGGGCATGGCGCAGCGCGCCCGCCTCGACTGGGCCAAGGACCTGCCGTTCCCGGTCAAGCAGGTCGGCAAGGACGTCGAGGACCTGTCCGAGGTGGACTACCTCTTCTGGGTGGGCTGCGCCGGTGCCTTCGAGGACCGCGCCAAGAAGACCTCGCGCGCCGTTGCCGAGCTCCTGGACACCGCGGGTGTCAGCTTCGCCGTGCTGGGTGACGGCGAGACCTGCACCGGTGACTCCGCCCGCCGCGCGGGCAACGAGGTCCTCTTCCAGATGCTCGCGCAGCAGAACGTCGAGCAGCTCAACGAGGCCGGTGCGACGAAGATCGTCGTGACCTGCGCCCACTGCTTCAACACCATCAAGAACGAGTACCCACAGGTCGGCGGCAGCTACGAGGTGCTGCACCACACGCAGCTGCTCAACCGTCTCGTGCGCGAGAAGCGCCTCGTGCCGGTGTCGCGCCCGGCCGAGGACGCGCGCAAGTCCACCGCCAAGAACCCCGCCTCGAGCGCACCCGTCGTGACCTACCACGACCCCTGCTACCTGGGGCGGCACAACAACGTCTATGCCCCACCCCGCGAGCTCATCGGTTCGCTCCCCGGCGTCGAGCTGCGCGAGATGCCCCGCCACGGCGAGACGTCCTTCTGCTGCGGCGCCGGCGGTGCCCGCATGTGGATGGAGGAGAAGCTCGGCACCCGCATCAACATGAACCGCACCGAGGAGGCGCTCGCCACGGGCGCCGACCGGATCGCGGTGGGCTGCCCCTTCTGCCGCGTCATGCTCTCCGACGGCGTCACCGCCAAGGAGGCCGACGATGCCTCCGTCGAGCAGGTGGAGGTCGTCGACGTCGCGCAGATGCTGCTCGCTGCGGTCCGGCGCGGCGACGAGGTCGAGGCTCCCGTCGAGGAGGCGGCAGCGGCAGCGGCGGCCTGCCGCTCGGCGGTCGCGCGGGCGCGGTCCCCCTTGGTCGTCGCTCGTGAGCCCGTCGAGCCCTTCTTCCTCGCCATGGTCCTCCCCTAGCCCTGCCGCGTCATCAAGGTCTCGAGGTCGGCCTTCAGGTCACCGAGCGGGGTCGGGTTGGTCCACACCACCACCGCCCTCGCGTCCTTGCCGAACCCGATCACCTGGGTGCCGTGCACCACCTCGTAGCCGCCGGAGGGCAGCTGCTTCGCCTCCGTCACCGGCACGCCGACGCTCTCCGCGGCCGAGGTGATCACACCCAGGTCACCGGTCAGGCCGATGAACTCCGGGTCGATGCGGTCGAGGTAGGCCTTCAGCACCGGCGGCGTGTCACGGGCCGGGTCGGTGGTCACCAGGAGCACCCGCACCTTGGCGCGCTGCGCCGGGGGGAGCCGGTTCTTGGCGCCGGCGATGTCGGCCAGGATCCCGGTGCAGACGTCGGGGCAGTTCGAGTAGCCGAAGAACACCACGGTCACGGGCTGGGTCGCCGGTCGCGCGGCCGAGCCTGTCCGCAGGTCGTACGGCTGCCCGCTGGTGTCGGTGAGCGTCACCTGCGGCAGCGGGTACGCCCTGGCGGGGTCCAGCTCCGCCCCCCGGTAGGTCGACGACCCGGGGCCGGTGCTCACGACCACCGGGCCGGGGCCCCCCGGGGCGGTGGGCGCGGCGCAGGCTCCGGCCGCCAGCACGACGGCCATCAGCCCGACGAAGGCGCCCCTCACCGCGCCCGCACACCCTGGGCGAGGTCGGCGACGACCTCCCGCAGCGCGGTCAGGTCAGCCGGCGTGCCGGCGTCCTCCGCGGCGAGCAGGGTCTTCACGAACGCCGAGCCGACGATGGCGGCGTCGGCGTGCTCGACGACCGAGCGGGCCTGCTCGCCGTTCGAGACGCCCAGCCCGACGCCCACGGGCAGCCCTGGGGCGAGCTCGCGCACCCGCGCGACCAGCCGCGGCGCGGCATCGGAGGTCTCGGTGCGGGTGCCGGTGACGCCCATCACCGCGGTCGCGTACACCCAGCCCCGGCAGGCGGCGACCGTGCTCTTGATGCGCTCGTCGCCGGACGACGGCGAGACCAGGAACACCCGGTCCAGCCCGTACGTGTCGGAGCAGGCGACCCACTCCTCCGCCTCGTCGGGCGTCAGGTCGGGCGTGATCAGCCCCGCCCCGCCGGCGGAGGCGAAGTCGCGGCAGAACCGCTCCACGCCGTAGCGCTCCACGAGGTTCCAGTACGTCATCGTCAGCGCCGGCGTGCCCGTCGCCGCGACGGCCTCGACGGCCCGGAAGATGTCCTTGGTGCGCACGCCGCGCTCCAGGGCGCTGGTGCCCGCCCGCTGGATCGCGGGACCGTCCATCACGGGGTCGGAGTAGGGCATCCCGATCTCGATGACGTCGCAACCGGTGCCGTCGACGCCCTCGGTGAGCGCCACCAGCGCCTTGATCGAGGTGTCCACGTCGGGGAAGCCGATCGGCAGGTAGCCGACGAGCGCGCCGCGCCCCTCCGCCTTCGCCGCCGCGAACGTCTGGCCCGAGCGGCCGAGCCGGTGGTCCACCGCGCCGCCCGTCACTTCTCACCGCCGGTGGTCTCGTCGACCGAGCCGTCCAGGCCGAACCACCGGATGGCGGTGGCCACGTCCTTGTCGCCGCGGCCGGACAGGCTGACGACCAGCAGCGGCCGGGCGTCCGGGTCCTGCTCGCTGAGGCGTCGCCCGACGCGTACGGCACCGGCGAGCGCGTGCGCGGACTCGATCGCGGGCATGATCCCCTCGGTGCGGGTGAGGAGCAGGAACGCCTCCATGGCCTCGGCGTCGGTCACCGGCTCGTACGTGGCGCGACGCGTGTCGGCCAGCCATGCGTGCTCGGGGCCCACGCCCGGGTAGTCGAGACCGGCGGAGATCGAGTGCGACTCCTTGGTCTGCCCGTCCTCGTCCTGCAGCACGTACGTGCGCATGCCGTGCAGCACCCCCACCTCACCCGCGGTGATGGTGGCGGCGTGCCGGCCGGTCTCCACGCCGTCGCCACCCGCCTCGAAACCCATCAGCGCGACGGACCCGTCGTCGACGAAGTCGGCGAACATCCCCATGGCGTTCGAGCCCCCGCCGACACAGGCCAGCACGGCGTCCGGCAACCGGTCGTACCGGTCGAGGACCTGCGCCCGGGCCTCGGTGGAGATGATGCGCTGGAAGTCGCGCACGATCTCGGGGAACGGGTGGGGGCCGCCGACGGAGCCGATCAGGTAGTGGGTGTGGTCGACGGTGGCGACCCAGTCGCGCAGGGCCTCGTTCATCGCGTCCTTGAGGGTGCGCGAGCCGGACTGCACCGCGACCACCTTGGCGCCCAGCAGCTGCATGCGAGCGACGTTGAGGGCCTGCCGGTCGGTGTCGACCTCGCCCATGTACACCACGCACTCCAGGCCGAGCAGCGCGGCCGCGGTGGCGGTGGCCACGCCGTGCTGACCCGCCCCGGTCTCGGCGATCACCCGGGTCTTGCCCATCCGCTTCGCGAGCAGCGCCTGGCCGAGCACGTTGTTGATCTTGTGCGACCCGGTGTGGTTGAGGTCCTCCCGCTTGAGCAGGACCAGCGCGTTGCCGCAGTGCTCGCTGAAGCGCGCCGCCTCGGTGAGCGGCGACGGACGGCCCGCGTAGTCGGTCAGCAGGCGCGTCAGCTCACCGGTGAACTCTGGGTCGGCCAGGGCCGCGCGGTACTCGGTCTCGAGCTGGTCCAGGGCGGCGAAGAGCGCCTCCGGCACGAACCTGCCACCGAAGCGGTCGTAGTGTCCCCGGGCGTCGGGGAGGGGGCGCGACATGGTGTCGTCCTTTCAGCGGGATGCCGCGAGCGTACCTGCCGCGCGCAGCCGGGCGACCGCCTCGCCCGGGGCGTGGTCACGCACCAGGGCCTCCCCCACCAGCACCGCGTCGGCCCCAGCCGACGCGGCGGCGGCCGCGTCGTCGGCGGTGAGGATGCCCGACTCCGCCACGCGTACGGCACTGCGGGGGATGCCCTCCGCGAGGCGGGCGAACATGCCGGGGTCGACGTCGAGCGTCTTGAGGTTGCGGTTGTTGACGCCGAGCAGCGTCGCACCGGCCGCCACGGCCCGCTCGACCTCCCCGGCGGTGTGCACCTCGACGAGGGCCGTCATGCCCAGCTCCTCGGCGAGCGACTTGAGCGAGACCAGCCGGTCGTCGTCGAGGGCGGCCACGATCAGCAGCACGAGGTCGGCACCGTGGGCGCGGGCCTCCCACACCTGGTAGTCCTCGACCATGAAGTCCTTGCGCAGCACCGGGATGGTGACCGCGGCGCGGACGGCGTCGAGATCGGTCAGAGAGCCCCGGAACCGCCGCTGCTCGGTCAGCACGGAGATCACCGCTGCGCCCGCGTCCTGGTAGGTGCGGGCGAGGTCGGCCGGCTCCGGGATATCGGCCAGGTGGCCCTTGGACGGCGAGGCGCGCTTCACCTCGGCGATCACCGACAGCCCGGGCGCGCGGAGGGCCGGCAACGGGTCGAGCGCCGCCGGTGCGGCTGCCGCCAGGCGCCGCAGCTCGCTCAGGGGCACCTCGCCCTGCCGGGCCGCCAGGTCGTCTCGGACGCCGGCGATGATGCCGTCCAGCACGGTCTCGCTCATGGGGCTCCTCTCGTCAGGGCCAGTCTGGGACCCGCCTCTGACACTTTGCCCAGCGGGCGCAGGGTTCGCCTCGCCGCGAGCCGCGACCAGGTCAGCACAAAGCGCTGGGTGTCACTCCTCGACGATGGGCTGCCCGAACCCGAGGGCGCGCAACGTCACGGTCGCGATGAGAGCGACCGCGACCACGACGAAACCGGCGATCACGACGGGGCGGCTCGGCAGCAGGAACCCGACCGTGCCGATGATGGCGCCCAGCAGCGTGAGCATGGCGCCGGCCCAGCTCGCCACCGTCTTTCCGTGGTGGGCCTCCGTGGGCTGGCGGCGGAGCCGGGGCTCGGTCATCTCCGACAGCCGCGGCTCGACCTGCGCCGGCCTCTCGTCGGCCGTCACGACGGCGTGCCGGGGGGCCGCGGCCGGAGCGTCCTGCCGGGCAGGCTCGGTGGTGAGGGCGCGCGCGCCGGTGCGGTCGGTCGCGTGGGCCTCACGGCGGCCTGCGGCCTCGTCGGGCATGCCGACCTCGTCCCGATCGACGACCTTGCTCATGGGCTGCTCCTTCGTGGTGTGCCGCCATTCTCGCCCGACAAGGCCGGGCGCCGCCAGTCACACGCCCGGTCCCGGCCGGCTCGAGTCACAGCCGGCGCATCCGGTCGGCACCGCGCACGGCCCGTACCACCGCCGCGGCCTTGTTCACGGTCTCGGTGTCCTCGGTCTCCGGGTCGGAGTCGGCGACCACACCGGCGCCGGCCTGCACGTACGCGACGCCGCCCTTCATCAGCGCCGTGCGGATCGCGATGGCCGTGTCGGCGTTGCCGGCCAGGTCGAAGTAGCCCACCGCTCCCCCGTACACGCCGCGCCGGCTCCGCTCCAGGCGGTCGATGATCTCCATGGCCCGCACCTTGGGCGCACCCGAGAGGGTGCCCGCGGGGAACCCGGCGAGAGTCGCCTCCAGCGCCGTACGCCCCGGGGCGAGCTCGCCGGTCACCTCCGCCTCCAGGTGCATCACGTGGGAGTAGCGGCGCACCCGCATGAACTCGTGCACCTTCACCGACCCCGGCACGCTCACCCGCCCGACGTCGTTGCGACCGAGGTCCACGAGCATCAGGTGCTCGGCCGCCTCCTTCTCGTCGGCGAGCAGCTCCGCCTCGTACGCGGCGTCCTCCTCCGGCGTCGCCCCGCGCGGCTTGGTGCCGGCGATGGGGTGGATGACCACCTGCCCGTCGCGCACGGTGACCAGCGCCTCCGGGCTGGCGCCGACGATGGCGAAGCCGTCGAGGCGCAGCAGGAACATGTACGGCGAGGGGTTACCGCGCCGCAGCAGCCGGTAGACGTCGAGCGGGTCGGCCTCGGTCGCGACCTCGAAGCGCTGGCTGGGCACGACCTGGAACGCCTCGCCGGCGCGGATCTCCTCCACGCACTCGCGGACCATGCTCTGGAACTCCTCGCTGGTGCGCTGCCGCACGAGCTCGGCGTCGCCGGCGTCGAGCACCTCGGTGAGCAGGGGCGCCGCGGGCTGGGCCAGCGCGGCCACGAGCGCCTCGACGCGGCTCACCGCGTCGGCGTACGCCTCCTCCAGCCGTTCCTCGGAGTCGTCGAAGTTGACCGCGTTGGCGATCAGCCAGACGTCGCCGGTGTGGTGGTCGAGGGCGGCGAGGTCGCCGACCAGCAGCATGGTCAGCTCGGGCACCCCGAGGTCGTCGACGCAGGTGTCGGGCAGGCGCTCCAGGCGGCGTACGACGTCGTAGCCGAGGTAGCCGACGAAGCCCGACGTCAGCGGGGGCAGGCCGGGCTCGGGCTCGGTGTGGAGCATGGTGAGGCTGGCCGCCAGCGCCGCCAGCGGGTCGGCGTCGTCGGGCAGCCCGGTGAGGGGACGACCCGTCCAGACCGCCCGCCCCTCGGCGGCTGACAGCGTGGCCAGGGCGTTCACGCCGATGAACGACCAGCGGCTGAGCACGCCCTGGGCGGCCGACTCCAGCAGGAAGGTGCCGGGGCGGGTGCCGCACAGCTGGTGGAACAGACCCACGGCGGTGAGCCCGTCGGCCTGCAGCCGGGTGTGCACGGAGACCACCCGGGCGCCGGCCTCGGCGGCGGCTCGGAAGCCGGCGGCGTCAGGGACGATGACGGGCATCTCAGGCCTCCTCGGCGAGCAGCTGGGCGCCGGCGTCGAAGCACGTCGGCTCGCCGGTGTGGCAGGCAGGGCCGACCTGGTCGACCGTGAGCAGGATGGTGTCGTCGTCGCAGTCGAGCCGCACCGTGCGTACGTGCTGGGTGTGACCTGACGTCTCGCCCTTCACCCAGTACTCCTGGCGCGAGCGCGACCAGTACGTGGCGCGCCGCGTCTCGATGGTGCGGCGCAGCGCCTCGTCGTCCATCCAGGCGAGCATCAGCACCGCCCGGGAGGTCGCGTCCTGCACGATCGCCGGGCGGAGCGCGCCGGAGGCCTGCTGGGGGTCAGCCATGCGGGTCATTCTGGCGGAGTCAGGACCGGTCGGCCGCACGGGTCCAGCGGGCAGGCATCCTCGCAGCCGCGATCGATCCGAACCGCGCGCATGCAGGCTGCGCGGATCGATCCGGGCTGTGAGGATGAGGAGAGCGCGGGGGGGTGGACGGGCCGTACGCGACCGGGGAGCAGGTGGTTAGGGTGACGGCATGACCTTCGCGACGAACGAGCGCCGGGCCCTGTGCGACGAGGCGCTCCGCGCCGGCCCTGACGCGCCGACCCTGTCGGGTGACTGGGCGGTGGCACACCTGGTCGCGCACCTGTACGTGCGGGAGGCCGACCCGGTCGGCGCCGCGGGCATCATGGTCAAGCCGCTGGCCGAGGTGACCGCGAAGCGCATGGCGCACGCCCTCGACAGGCACGGGTTCGAGGGGCTGGTCGACCGGGTGCGCAACGGCCCCGGGCGCTGGTCGCTGTTCGCCCTGGGCGCCGTCGACGAGCAGGCCAACTCGGTAGAGATGTACGTCCACCACGAGGACATCCGCCGCGCCAACGAGACCCCCGCCGGCCCGCGCGACCTCGGTGCCGAGGTCGAGGACGCGATGTGGAAGCGGCTCGGCCTGATGGGGCGGCTGCTGTTCCGGCGCTGCTCCACCGGGGTGGTGCTGGAGCGTTCCGACAGCGGGGACACCCATCGCGCGACGAGCGGCAACCCCACCGTCACGCTGGTCGGCAAGCCGAGCGAGATCGTCCTGTACGCCTACGGGCGGACGTCCGTCGCCGACGTCCAGGTGCTCGGCGACGCCGACGCGGTCACCGCCTTCTGCCGGGCAGACCTCTCGATCTGAGGCTGGGCGGAGACCCGAGCCCCGGTCGAGCAAAGCCGGTCCGGTCCGCCGGTCGAGCAAGGCGGGCCCGAGCTTGCGAGGGTCCGCCGCGTCGAGACCCGACCTGACCGAGCGGAGCGAGGTCAGGGCCCGGCACCGCCCAGCATCGGGGCGGCGGGAACCATCGGCATCCACCAGCAGAGGCACCCGAACCAGGCAGACGCGCCGAGATCCGGGTGAACGCGTGCGACCCGCTGGACCAGTGGTCTCGACGCGCCGGACCCTCGCCAGCTCCGACCTGCCCTGCTCCGCCAGCGCTGGCGGTCTCAGCCTCCCAGGCGGGCCAGGATCAGCGCCCGTACGGCACCGGCATCGGCCTGACCGCGCATCTGCTTCATCACCGCTCCGATGAGCGCGCCGACGGCCTGCACCTTGCCGTCGCGGATCTTCTGCGCGGCGTCGGGATCGGTGGCGATGGCGGCGTCGACGGCGGCCTCCAGGGCTCCGGTGTCGGAGACCACCTTCAGCCCCCGCGACTCCACGACCTCGGCAGGCTCACCTTCGCCCGCCAGCACCCCGTCGAGCACCTGGCGGGCCAGCTTGTCGTTCACCACGCCCTCGTCGACGAGCGCCTGCACCCCGGCCACCTGGGCCGGCGTGATGGGCAGCGAGGCCAGGTCCGTACCCGCCTCGTTCGCGCGCCGCGCCAGCTCACCGAGCCACCACTTGCGCGCGGAGGCCGGCGAGGCACCCGCGGCCACCGTGTCGGCGACCAGGTCGACCGCCTCAGCGGCGAGCACGTCGCCCATCTCCCGCTCGGAGTAACCCCACTCCACGCGCAGCCGTGCGGTCCTCTCGGCGGGCGGCTCCGGCAGAGTACGGCGGAGCTCCTCGACCCACTCCCGCGACGGCGCCACCGGCACCAGGTCCGGCTCGGGGAAGTAGCGGTAGTCCTCCGCCTCCTCCTTGGAGCGGCCGGGGGCCGTGAACCCGCCGGTCTCCTGCCAGTGCCGGGTCTCCTGCTTCACCGTGCCGCCGTCGCTGAGCACGGCCGCCTGCCGGCAGATCTCGTAGCGCAGCGCGCGCTCCACCGAGCGCAGCGAGTTCACGTTCTTGGTCTCCGTGCGCGTGCCGAGCGGCGCCGACGGGTCGGGCCGCAGCGACACGTTGGCGTCGCAGCGGAGCGAGCCCTGCTCCATCCGTACGTCGGACACCCCCAGCGAGCGCAGCATGTCGCGCAGGTACGTGACGTAGGCGCGCGCCACCTCCGGCGCCTTCTCCCCCGCGCCCTCGATCGGCCGGGTGACGATCTCGATCAGCGGCACGCCGGCGCGGTTGTAGTCGAGCAGCGAGTGGTCGGCGCCGTGGATGCGGCCGGTGGCGCCGCCCACGTGCAGCGACTTGCCCGTGTCCTCCTCCATGTGGGCCCGCTCGATCGGGATCGTGTACGTCTCCCCGTCGACCTCCACCTCGACGCGCCCGTCGTACGCGATGGGCTCGTCGTACTGGCTGGTCTGGAAGTCCTTGGGCATGTCGGGGTAGAAGTAGTTCTTGCGGGCGAACCGCGACCACTCCGCGATCTGGCAGTTGAGCGCCAGGCCGATCCGGATCGCCGACTCCACCGCGCTGCCGTTGACCACCGGCAGCGACCCCGGCAGGCCGAGGCAGACCGGGCAGGTCTGCGTGTTGGGCTCGGCGCCGAACGCGGTCGAGCAGCCGCAGAACATCTTGCTGGCCGTGCTCAGCTCGACGTGCACCTCGAGGCCGAGCACGGGGTCGTACGTGGCCATCGCCTCGTCGAAGTCCATCACCGCATCGCTCATCGGGCCGTCTCCTTCGTGGCGAGCGAGCCGGGCAGCGCCGGCAGCGAGTCGAGCACGTTCGGCAGGGCCGCCTCCAGGGCCGCGCCGACGCGGTAGAGCCGGTCGTCGGCCATCGGCGGTGCCATCACCTGGAAGCCGACCGGGAGCCCGTCCTCGGGCGCCAGACCGGCCGGGAACGACGCCGCGCAACCGCCGGACATGTTGCTGGGGATCGTGCAGAGGTCCGCCTTGTACATGGCGAGCGGGTCGTCGGCACGCTCCCCCAGCCGGAACGCCGTGGTGGGCGTCGAGGGCGAGACCAGCACGTCGACCTTCTCGAAGGCCGCGTCGAAGTCGCGCGAGATCAGCGTGCGCACCTTCTGGGCAGACCCGTAGTACGCGTCGTAGTACCCGCTCGACAACGCGTACGTGCCGAGGATGATGCGCCGCTTCACCTCGTCGCCGAACCCCCGGCCGCGGGTGAGGTTCATGACCTCCTCCGCCGACCGGGTGCCGTCGTCGCCGACCCGCAGGCCGTACCGCATGGCGTCGAACCGCGCCAGGTTGCTCGACACCTCGCTCGGCATGATCAGGTAGTACGCCCCAAGGGCGTAGTCGAAGCTCGGGCAGGACACCTCGACCACCTCGGCGCCCAGCCCCTGCAGCAGCTCGACGGCCTCGGTGAAGCGCTGCTCCACGCCGGGCGCGTACCCCTCGCCGCCGAGCTCGCGCACCACGCCGATCCTCATGCCGCGCACGTCACCCTCGCGCGCCGCCTGCACCACCGGCGGCAGGGGCGCGTCGATCGAGGTGGAGTCGCGGGGGTCGTACCCGCCCATCACCTCGTGCAGCAGGGCCGCGTCGAGCACCGTACGGGCGCACGGGCCCGGCGTGTCCAGCGAGGAGGCCATGGCGATCAGGCCGTAGCGGGAGGTGCCGCCGTAGGTGGGCTTCACGCCGACCGTGGCCGTCACCGCGGCCGGCTGCCGGATGGAGCCGCCGGTGTCGGAGCCGACCGTGAGCGGGGCCTCGTACGCCGCCAGCGCGGCCGACGACCCGCCGCCGGACCCGCCGGGGATGCGGTCCAGGTCCCAGGGGTTGTGCGTCGGCCCGTACGCGGAGTTCTCGGTCGAGCTGCCCATCGCGAACTCGTCCATGTTGGTCTTGCCCAGCACCACCATCCCGGCGTCGTGCAGGCGCTGCACGGTGGTCGCGTCGTAGGGCGGCAGCCACCCCTGGAGGATCTTGGACCCGCTGGTGGTGGGCACGCCGCGGGTGCAGAACGCGTCCTTGACCCCGACCGGTACGCCGGCCAGCAGTCCCAGCCGTTCCCCGGCGGCGCGACGCTCGTCGACCGCCCGGGCGGCGGCCAGCGCACGCTCGCCGTCGACGTGCAGGAAGGCGTGGACGGCCCCGTCGACGGCGGCGATCTGGTTCAGGTGGGCCTGCGTCAGCTCGACTGACGAGACCTCTCCGGCGGCCAGCCGGGCCGCCATCTCGGCAGCGGTGGCGGTGATGCTCATGCGTCCTCCCCCAGGATCCTGGGCACCCGGAACCGGTCGTCCTCGGCGGCCGGCGCCATGGCCAGCACCTCCTCGCGCGGCAGCGAGGGGGTCACCACGTCGTCGCGGAAGACGTTGGTGAGCGGCAGCGCGTGCGTCGTGGGCGGCACGTCGGCCGTGGCGATCTCCGAGACCCGCGCCACCGACTCCAGGATCACGTCGAGCTGCGGCGCCAGGTGCGCCTGCTCGTCCGCGCTGAGGTCGATCCGGGCAAGCCGGGCCAGCCTGCCGACGTCGTCGGGTGTGAGCGGCACAGGTCCTCCTTCAGGGATGCGGTTCGCCATGCTATCGGTGCCCCTCCCCGCCCCGAGACCCGGGTCCAGCACGGGCCAGCGCCCACGCGCCCCGGCCCGTACGCAACCGCCAGCCCCGAAGGGGACGGCGAGCCCCACAGAGGGAACACGCCTTGCCACCGCTAGGTTCAGGGATGCCGTCGGGCAATGTCCCAGCCGTGTCGCCGCTGAGATGAGACCGTCGCTACGGGTGCGTGCGCAAAGATGGGCCCATGCTCCTGTTGCGCGTGCAGCTCCCCGACCGGCCCGGGTCGCTCGGCGCTGTCGCCAGTGCCATGGGTACCGTCGGAGCCGACATCCTGGCAGTCGAGATCGTCGACCGCGGCCCTGGGTACGCCGTCGACGACTTCATCCTCACCACCCCGGGCACCACCCTGGCCGACACCCTGGTGAGCGCCTGCGCAGGCATCGAGGGCGTCCGCGTGCTGTGGGTCTCGCGCTACCACAACGACTGGGGCGTGGAGTCGGACATCGCGACCCTCAACCGGATGGTCGAGGACCCGAAGCGGGCCGGCGAGATCCTCACCCAGGAGGCCCCCGTCGTCTTCCACTCCTCGTGGGCGATGCTGGTCGACGTCGACAACCGGCGGGTCCTCTCCCGCAGCCGGATCGCGCCGGAGATCGACGGCGTCGACCTGGCGCTGCTGGGCCGGATGGACAACGTGTACGCCACCGAGCTGGAGCCCGAGTGGCTGCCCGGCTGGGGCGAGACCCTGATCGCGGTGGCCCCGCTCGGCAACGGCCGCAGCATCGTCATCGGGCGCCAGGGCGGCCCGGAGTACCTGCCCGCGGAGCTCGCCCGGCTGCGGCACCTGGCCACTCTGGCCGACTCCTGAGGGAGGCTCCCGCGTCGGGTGTCAGCCGTTGATCGCGGTGAAGACGTAGTACCCGAGCCCGAACAGCGCTGCCGCGGCAACGACGAACGCGAGCGACACCCACAGCCGCATCCACTTCTTGGACCGGGTGGTCGGCACCGCCGCCGGGCCCCAGTCACCGATCTTCGGCTGCGCCCGGGCAGGGGTCGAGCCGTGGAGGTCGAGGTCGGTGAAGACGCGGCGAGGCACGAGGGTCAGTGTACGGAGGGTCGCGCCAGGGCTACTCCGCCCGTACATGCCCTGCCGCGGCGTCCGGGCCACCCTCCAGCAGCGCCTCGAACCCGGCGGCGTCGAGGATCGGGCGCTTGAGGGCCACCGCCTTGTCGTACTTCGAGCCGGCGTTCTCCCCCACCACCACGTAGTCGGTGGACCTCGACACCGAGCCCGCCGCCTTGCCGCCGCGGGACACCACGGCCTCAGTGGCCCCGTCGCGGGAGTACCCGGGCAGCGAGCCCGTCACCACCACGGTCAGACCGGCCAGCGTCTGGGGCAGCTGCTCCCCCGGCTCGGGCTCCTCTCCCGGCAGCATGGCCCCGGCCGCTTGCCACTTCGCCACGATCTCGCGGTGCCAGTCGACGGTGAACCACTCCCGGATCGAGCTCACCAGCGTCGGCCCGAGCCCCGGCACCGCGGCCAGGTCCTCCTCGGTGGCGGCCTCCAGCGCCTCGATGGTGGGGAACGCGGCGGCCACGTCGGGCGCCACGCCCTTGCCGATGTGCCGGATCGACAACGCGACCAGGAAGCGCGCGAAGGGCCGCGTCCGCGCCGCGTCCAGCTCGGTCAGCAGCCGGCGGCCGTTGGCCGACAGGGCTCCCGAGCGGGTGCGGAAGAAGTCGCTCTTGAGCAGGTCGTCCTCGGTCAGCGCGAACAGGTCGCCCTCGTCGGTGACCAGCCCGGCGTCCAGCAGCGCCTGGGCCGCCTTCCAGCCCAGCACCTCGATGTCCAGCGCCTGCCGGGAGGCCAGGTGGAACAGCCGCTCCACGAGCTGCGCCGGGCAGGAGCGCTGGTTCGGGCAGCGCAGGTCGGCGTCGCCCTCCTTCTCGTACGCGAGCGTGGTGCCGCACGCCGGGCACTCGGTCGGCATCACGAACGCACGCTCGGAGCCGTCCCGCAGCGCCACCACGGGGCCGAGCACCTCGGGGATCACGTCGCCGGCCTTGCGCAGCACGACGGTGTCGCCGATCAGCACGCCCTTGCGGGTCACCTCCGACGCGTTGTGGAGCGTGGCCTGCGCGACGGTGCTGCCGGCGACCTGCACGGGCTCCATCACCGCGTACGGCGTGACGCGGCCCGTGCGCCCGACGTTGACGTCGATGGCCAGCAGCTTCGTGGTCACCTCGGCCGGCGGGTACTTGAACGCGATCGCCCAGCGCGGCGCCCGCGACGTGGAGCCCAGCTCCTCCTGCAGCCCGCGGTCGTCGAGCTTGACCACGACGCCGTCCATCTCGTGCGCGAACGTGTGGCGGCGCTCCCCGGCCGACTCGATGAACGCCCAGACCTCGTCGATCGAGGCGCGAGTGGCGGCCTCCGTGCTCGTGGGCAGGCCCCAGGCCTGCAGCAGCCCGTACACGTCGCTCAGCCGCCGCACCTCCACGCCCGCAGCCACGCCGACGCCGTGGCACAGGAACGACAGCGGGCGGCTCGCCGTGACCCGCGGGTCCTTCTGCCGCAGCGACCCGGCCGCCGCGTTGCGGGGGTTGGCGAACGGTGCCCGCCCCGCCTCCACCAGGGCCGCGTTCAGGTCGGCGAACTCCGCCACCGGCAGGAACACCTCACCCCGCACCTCCAGCACGGGCGGCGCCTCACCCGTGAGGCGTTGCGGGATGGCGGCGATGGTGCGCACGTTGGCCGTGACGTCCTCGCCCGTGCGGCCGTCTCCACGCGTCGCCGCCCGCACCAGGCGCCCCTGCTCGTACACGAGGTCGAGCGCCAGCCCGTCGATCTTCAGCTCGCACAGGTAGCCCGACGCCGTCACCGCCTGGTGCCCCGCCTCCCGCACCGCCCGGGCGTTCCACGCCTCCAGCTCCTCGCGGTCGAACGCGTTGTCGAGGCTCATCATCGGCTGCAGGTGCGTCACCGGCGCGAACGTCGTCGACGGGGCGCCCCCGACCTGCTGGGTGGGCGACTCGGGCGTACGCAGCCCCGGGTACTGCTCCTCCAGACCCTCCAGCTCCCGCATCAGGGCGTCGAAGTCCCCGTCGCTGATCGTCGGCTGGTCGAGCACGTAGTAGCGCCACCGGTGGTCGGTGATCGTCTCGCTGAGCTCCTTGTGGCGCTCCCTGGCCTCCGCCGAAAGCTCGGGCGCCGGGGTGCTGCTGACGGTCTCGTCGTCGGTGGAGGTCACGCTGCACATCTAAGCAGCGGCCACCGACAGTCCGTCCTGGAGCCGCCGCCCCTCACCCGCCACCCAACCCCTCAGGCCGACAACGCCTCGGTGACCTCACCGGCCGCGTCGCGCAGCACCCGGGCCACCCCGGTCGCGGCCTCCCGCGAGAACCCGGCCAGCCCGCAGCCCGGCGTCAGCCACAGGTGGCCCAGCAGGCGGCGTCCCAGCTCCAGCGGTCGCAGGAAGCGGTCGGTCGCGGCGACGACCTCGCGTACGGACGGCACCACCGGGCCCTGGTGGGTGGGCACGACGCCCAGCCACAGCGCCCCGCCGCCGTCGACGTGCTCGGCCAGCACGTCCAGGTCGTCACGCCGGACCACCGACGCGTCGAGCGCCAGCGTCCGTAGGCCGCTGGTCACCAGCAGCCGCACCGGGGCCGGCGCGCAGCTGTGCACGACGAGCTCCCCGCCGGCCGCGGCCACCAGCTGCCGCAGGCCCGCCTGCACCTCGTCGGCCGGCACGGAGCGGTGGCGGTGCAGACCGCTCTCGGTCGGCACCTGCCCCCCGAGCACCGCTCCCAGCGCGGGCTCGTCGATCTTCAGCACCGGCTCGGCACCCGGCACCCGGGACCGCACGGCGGCCCCGAGCGCGGGCAGCGCCTCCGCCACCGCGGCCACCAGGTCCCGGCGGGCACCGTGGTCCCCGAGCATCCGGCCGCCCCGCGCCAGGTCGACGGTTGCCATCAGCGTCCAGGGGCCGGCGAGCGAGACCGCCAGAGGCCCCGCGTAGCCGTCGGCGGCCTCGGCGAGGATGTCGAGGTCGTCGCGCAGCGTGGCGGCGGCGCGGCGCTGGTCGACGCCCCCGGAGTCCGACGCCAGCCATCCGAACGGGCCGTGCTCGAACCCGAGCTCTGGCAGCGCCCCGAGCGTCCGCCCCACCATCGCCGCCCCGGGCCCTCGCGCCGGCAGCTCGGGCAGCACCGGCAGGCCCCACAGCGCCAGGTTCTCCCGCACCGCTTCAGCCATGGAAAGTCCTGGCCAGGAACCGATCCCGGTCGTCTCCACCACGTCTGCCACGCCGTCATCCTAGGTGCCGAGATTGTGGGCAGGTGGGTTCTGGTCGGTACCCTGGGCCGGTGACGGGGGGTCAGGTCGAGAGCGGTGCGAGCGGGTCGCCCACCGCCCCGGGCCCCGCCGCGCGCCCCCTGCGACCCCGATGGATGATCGCCGCCTACGTCTGCACCTTCGCGCTGCTGCTCGGCATCTCCGCGGGCCGCATGATCTACCTCCACCGCCACCAGGGCCAGGGGCCCTCCGACACCGTGGCGCGGTTCTTCACGGCCCTGCGCGACAACCGGGCCGCCGCCGCCCTCGCCGAGCTGGCGAGCCCGCCGCCGAGCACCCGGTTCATCACCGACGACGTGCTCCGGGCGGGTCACCAAGACCAGCCCATCGGCAACATCTCGGTGCCGGTCACGACGGCCCTGGTGGTGCCGGTCACCTACACCCTCGGGCAGGAGACCATCACCGACACCATCTCGCTGACCCCGGTCGGCAGCGGCTTCAAGATCATCACCGCGGTCAACACCGGCGGGATCCCCGTCGGCTCCCAGCGTCGCCCTGGCCTGCCTGCCGACCTGGCCGGGGTCGAGATCACCGACGACGTCGCGTTCCTGCTGCCGGGCAGCTACCCGCTCACCACCCCGACCCCCCACCTCGCGTACGGCCGCTCGAAGACCGTCACCGTCAAGCGGCTGGCGGACACGCTTCCCGCGAGCGACTTCGCGCCGCAGCTCACCACGGCGGGCCGGACCGCTGTCACCGGAGCGGTGACCGCCTCCCTGACCGCCTGCGCCACCCAGCACTCCTTCGCACCGGCCGGGTGCCCGTTCCGGCTGAGCGGCGGCGTCACCACCACCGCGGACCCGGCCGGCTCGACCTGGACCGTGCTGTCGGCACCGCCGGCCGACATGAAGATCGTGCTGGGCGCGGACCTCACCAAGAGCACCGTCGAGGTACCCCTCAGCATGAGGATCACGTTCCCCCCAGGGACCAACCCGCCGGCTCTCGACCTGCCCCGGACGCAGGCGATCGGTAGAGTGAACCTGCTCGACAAGGAGCCGACGATCGTCTGGACCGGCTGACCTGCCGCAGGCGTCGGCGACCGTGTGACGCTCCTGACTGCACGACCTGGCCCGCCCCGCGGGCCGCACCACCGAGAGAGAACCAGATTTCATGAGCCTTCCGGCACTGCCCGCTCCTGCCGCCGACGCGCGCCTCGGCGCCCACCCGGACGACAACGGCACACACTTCGGGCTCTGGGCCCCGCGAGCCACCATGGTCGAGCTCGCCCTCGTCTCCCCCGACGGCTCCCAGCACAACGTCACCATGGACGGAGGAGAGGACGGCGTCTGGACCGCTTGGGTCGACGGCATCGGTCACGGTGCTCTGTACGGCTACCGCGTCCACGGCGCCTGGAGCCCGGAGACCGGCGAGAGGTTCAACCCCGCGAAGCTGCTGCTCGACCCGTACGCCCGGGCCATCACCGGCGGCGTCGACTACGCCGGGCCGATCATGGACCACACCCCTGAGTCGGACTACCTGCCCGACCCGACCGACTCCTTCGCCGCCGTCCCGCTCAGCGTGGTGATCGCGCCGACGCCGCCGCCGACGCCGATCGCGGAGCGCCGCAGCATCCCTGACAGCGTGTTCTACGAGCTCCACGTGAAGGGCTACACGCAGCTGCACCCGGCCGTCCCCGAGCACCGCCGCGGCACGTACTCCGCCCTCACCCACCCCGCCGTGATCGAGCACCTGGTCAGCACCGGTGTCACCGCCGTGGAGCTGCTCCCGGTGCATCACTTCGTGTCCGAGCCGTTCGTCGTGGGCGCCGGCCTGTCCAACTACTGGGGCTACAACACGCTCGGGTTCTTCGCCCCCCACGAGGCGTACACGTCGACCCGGCTCGTCGGCTCGCAGGTCGCCGAGTTCAAGGAGATGGTGTCGGCGCTGCACGAGGCCGGCATCGAGGTGATCCTCGACGTGGTCTACAACCACACCGGCGAGGGTGGCCACGAGGGCCCGACGCTGAGCTTCCGGGGCATCGACCACGGCGGCTACTACCGGCTCACCGAGGACAACCGCAACGACTACGACGTGACCGGTTGCGGCAACTCCCTGGACACCAGCGAGCCGGGTGTCCAGCGCCTCGTGATGGACTCCCTGCGCTACTGGGTCACCGAGATGGGTGTCGACGGCTTCCGCTTCGACCTCGCCACCACGTTGATCCGTGACCACGAGCACCACGTCGACCAGGAGCACCCGCTGAAGCTCGCGATGGCCGCCGACCCGGTGCTGCAGGGGGTGAAGCTCATCGCCGAGCCCTGGGACGTAGGCCCGTACGGCTACCAGGTCGGCCAGTGGGGCCCGGCCTGGAGCGAGTGGAACGACCGCTACCGCGGCTACATGCGCGACTTCTGGCGCGGCGTCCCGCTGGGCGTGCAGGAGCTGGCCACCCGCCTGTCCGGCTCGCCGGACATCTACGACCACGACGGCCGCGACCTCAGTGCCAGCGTGAACTTCATCACCGCGCACGACGGGTTCACCATGCGCGACCTGGTCTCGTACAACCGCAAGCACAACGAGGCGAACCGCGAGAACAACCGCGACGGGGCCGACGACAACCGGTCCTGGAACTGCGGTGTCGAGGGTGAGACCGACGACGAGGGCGTGATGGCGCTGCGCCACCGCCAGATCAAGAACCTGACCGCGACCTTGCTGCTGAGCCACGGTGCGCCGATGATCACCGCCGGTGACGAGTTCGGGCGCACCCAGCAGGGCAGCAACAACGCCTACTGCCAGGACGGGCCGATCTCCTGGATCGACTGGACCGACGTGGAGCACTGGGGAGACGTCCAGCACTTCACCTCCGAGGTGCTGCGGCTGCGTCACGAGCACCCCCTGCTGCGCCCCGAGCGGTTCCTCCACCACGCCGAGATCACCGACCCCCACGGCAACGGGCTCGGCCGGTTCGACCTGGCCTGGCTGAACGGCTACTCCGGGGAGATGCAGGAGGGCGACTGGCACGACTCCGGGCGGCAGACGCTCGGCATGTACGTCTCCGACCAGGCCGAGGCCTTCGTGACCTGGCTGCACGCCGGCGACTACCCCGTCGACATCACGCTGCCCGACCTCCCCTGGGGCACCGACTACCGCGTCCTGCTCCACTCCGGCGCCGAGGGCGAGCTGCCCGGCCCGGATGAGGCACTGGCGTCCGGCGCCGTGGTCACGCTGCCGCCCCGCACCGTGGTGCTCATGAGCGCCGAGGTTCCCACGGAGGCGATCGTCCGCACCGAGGAGCTGGCCCCCGACCCTGAGGCGGCCCCCCTGGACGTCGACGAGGTCCGCGCGCAGGAGGACCTGGAGGGCCCCGACGTGAAGCCCGCCGCGACCGACCTGCCCACCGAGCCACCGCAGCCCGAGCAGGATCCCGACGCCCCCGGCCCCGCCGAGGGCGAGGGCTGAGCGCGGCCCGTCGACTGCCGCCTCCAGCCTGTGGGAGGCACTGCGGCCCGGCCTGATCGTCGCTAGGTTGGCCGTGGGTACGCACCCGGACTTCGCCCGTCGCACCGAGGAGGACCCCCCATGGCCGACCCCACCCGTCCGTCCAAGCCGTCGACCCCTCGCCGGGCGGGGGCCTCGGCCCCGAGCCCGCAGACCCCAGCCCCGACCGAGGTCGCGGCCACCACGCAGGCCGCGTCGGAGCCCGCCCCCGCGTCCGACCCGGTCTCCACCACCCCCGGCAGGAGCGCCACCGCACCAGCAGCCATCTCGCCCGCCTCGGCCGTGGTCTCCGCGGCACCGGAGCCCGCCCCGTCCGAGGTGACCGCTGACGACGCCACCGCCGCGGGCGAGGTCGACGCTGCCGGCGGTGCGGTCTCGGCCGGCCTGGTGCTGTCGGAGGTGCCGGAGGGTGCCCAGCCCGTGGGCCCGCGGCCGCTGGGCTTCGGACGCATCCCCGTCACCAAGGTGCAGCCGGTGATCGAGGGTGGTGCGTACGCGGCCAAGGCCGTGGTCGGTGAGCTGTTCCCGGTCAGCGCCCGCGTGTTCCGGGAGGGCCACGACGCGGTGAACGCCACCGTCGTGCTCACCGATCCGCAGGGCCGGGAGACTGCGTACCCGATGACCCAGATCGAGCCGCTCGGCCTCGACATCTGGCAGGCCTGGGTGCGGCCGGACAGCGCCGGTGACTGGACCTTCCGCGTCGAGGCCTGGAGCGACCCGTGGGGGACCTGGCACCACATCGCCGAGGCCAAGCTGCCGCTGGCCCAGGACGTGCCCCTGGTCTGCCAGGAGGGCCGCCAGGTGCTGGAGCGTGGCGCCGACAACGCCAAGCAGGCCGGAGCCGCCGGCGACGAGGCGCTGCTGCGCGGCACCGCGAGCGCGCTGCTGCCCGACCGCGACCCGCTGGAGCTGCTCGAGTCGGTCGAGCAGAGCGGCGTACGGCGAGCCATCACCGCCCACGCCCCGCGCGACCTGGTCACCCCCAGCCTCGACTACCCGCTGCAGGTGGACCGCGAGCGGGCCCTGTTCTCCGCCTGGTACGAGTTCTTCCCGCGCTCCCAGGGCGCCTGGCACGACGGGGAGCGGTGGCACTCCGGCACGTTCGACTCCAGCCACGAGCGGCTGGAGGCAGCCGCCGCCATGGGGTTCGACGTGATCTACCTGCCGCCCATCCACCCCATCGGCACCGCGTTCCGCAAGGGCAGGAACAACAGCCTCACCCCGAGCGAGCAAGACCCGGGCTCGCCGTGGGCGATCGGCAACGCCGAGGGCGGCCACGACGCCATCCACCCCGACCTCGGCGACTTCGACGCCTTCGACCGCTTCGTCGCCAAGGCCAAGGAGCTGGGCCTGGAGATCGCCCTCGACTTCGCCCTGCAGGCCTCCCCCGACCACCCGTGGGTCACCGAGCACCCGGAGTGGTTCACCACGAGGCTCGACGGCACGATCGCCTACGCCGAGAACCCGCCCAAGAAGTACCAGGACATCTACCCCATCAACTTCGACAACGACCCGGCCGGCATCTACGCCGAGTCGCTGCGGCTGCTGCGGTTCTGGGCCGACAAGGGCGTCACGCTGTTCCGCGTCGACAACCCGCACACCAAGTCGGTGCAGTTCTGGGGCTGGATCATGCGCCAGATGCGCGAGTCGCACCCCGACGTGATCTTCCTCGCCGAGGCGTTCACGCGGCCGGAGATGATGCACGCGCTGGGCAAGGTGGGGTTCCACCAGTCGTACACCTACTTCACCTGGCGCAACACCAAGGAGGAGATCGAGGAGTACCTCACCGAGCTCTCCACCGAGATGGCGCCGTTCTACCGGCCCAACTTCTTCACCACCACGCCCGACATCAACCCCCGCTTCCTGCAGTCGGGCAACCCCGCGGCGTTCGTGATCCGGGCGGTGCTGGCCGCGACGCTGTCGCCGACCTGGGGCGTGTACTCCGGTTTCGAGCTGTGCGAGCACCTGCCGTTCCGCGAGGGCGGCGAGGAGTACCTCGACAGCGAGAAGTACGAGTACCGGCCGCGCGACTTCAACGCTCCGGGCAACCTCAACGTGCTGCTGGGGAGGCTGAACGAGATCCGCCGCGAGCACGTGGCCTTCCGGTCGCTGCGCACGATCGCGTTCCATCCCACCAGCCACCCCGACGTGATCGCGTACTCCAAGCGAGACGGCGACGACCGGGTGCTGGTGGTGTGCAGCCTGAACCCGTCCGAGGACGTGACCGCCGAGGTGTACCTGGACCAGGCCGCCCTCGGCCTGCCCGCGGCGCCGCAGCTGCAGATCACCGACGAGCTCACGCGGCAGACCTGGACCTGGGGCGGGGTGGCACACGTGCAGCTGCACCCCGGCAACCCGGCCCACATCTGCTCGGTGGCGGTGGTCTGACCCGATGACGTCCGACTCCTACGAGGCCGCTGCTCTCTGGTGGCCGGTGGTCCGTGAGGCCCGCTGGTTCCAGGGCAAGGGCCGCGACGGCACGCTGGTCGGGGTGCACCCGCTCCCCTGGCTGGTGCCGCCGCCAGCCCCGGTGCGGGTCCGGCCGGAGATCGCCACGGTCTCGTACGCCGACGGCGGGGCCGAGGCCTACCAGCTCCTCGTGGCCTACCGGGACCTCGACGCGGAGCCGGGCGAGGCCGAGGTGGGCGTGCTGGGCGAGGAGCGCGTCTCCGACGCGCCTCGCGACCCGGAGGCGATGGCAGCCGCGGTCTCGGCGCTGCTGACCGCGTACGAGCTGGACGAGGGCGCCGACTCGCTGGGCGTCGAGGTGGCCGAGCCGCTGCCGCCCGGTGACCTCACCCCCCGTTGGTACGCGGGTCAGCAGTCGAACACCAACGTCTTCCTGGGCCACGTGGCGCTGCTCAAGGTGTTCCGCAAGCTGGAGCCCGGCGCCAACCTCGACATCGAGGTGACCGACCACCTGCGCCGCGCCGGGGTCACGGAGGTGCCCCGCGTGTACGGGTGGCTGATGGCCTCGGTCGGCGGTCAGCGGTTCGACCTCGCGTCGATGACGGAGCTGCTCCGCCACCCCGAGGACGGCTGGGAGCTCGCCTCCGCGGCGTGTGCCGCCGGGCAGGACTTCACCGCGGACGCCGCCGCCCTGGGGCGAGCACTGGCCGACGTGCACGGCGGGCTGGCCGACACCACGGGCATCGTGCGCGGCGACGACGTGGCCGACACCATGGCGGCCCGGCTGCAGCAGGCCACGCTGGCCGCGCCTGTGCTCGCCGGGCACCGCGACGCGCTGGTCGCCCTGTTCGACCGCCTCCGGGGCCGCGAGATCGGCGCGCAGCGCGGCCACGGCGACTTCCACCTGGGGCAGACGCTGCGCACGCCCGACGGCTGGCGGATCATCGACTTCGAGGGCGAGCCGCTGAAGTCGATGGCGGAGCGGCGGGTCATCGACTCCCCCGTACGCGACGTGGCGGGCATGCTCCGCTCCCTGTCGTACGCGACCAGTGCGGCCGACGACCCGGGCTCTCCTGCTGCGCTCGCCTGGCTGGCCGAGGCGCGCGAGGCGTTCCTGGGGGCCTATTGTGACCAGCGAGGTGGGGGGCTGGACGAGGACGTGCTCGCCGCGTACGAGGCCGACAAGGCCGTGTACGAGGTGGTGTACGAGGTGCGCAACCGGCCCGACTGGCTGCCGATCCCCACCCGGGCGCTCGAGCAGCTCACCCGGGCGGCATCCCCGGCGCAGGCCGAGGGCTGACGGCGAGAGCCGTCGAGAGGAGAACACGGATGGCGACGTACGACCTGGCGGGAGAGCTCACGGGCTGGGACCTGGAGGGGTTCCACTCCGGTGGTGACACCGAGGTGTGGAAGCGCCTCGGCGCCCACGAGACGACGGTCTTCGACCAGGACAGCCAGACCCGCATCCCGGGCGTCCGTTTCGCCGTCTGGGCGCCCAACGCCCAGCGCGTCCAGGTGATGGGCGACTTCAACGGCTGGGGCGGCGACGAGATGGTGCGCATCCCCGGCACCGGGGTGTGGGCGCGGTTCATCGAGCAGCGCGGCACCGGCACCCTGTACAAGTTCCGCATCCAGGGCCCTGACGGCGTGTGGCGCGAGAAGGCCGACCCGATGGCGTTCTTCTGCGAGTCGGCACCGGCCACGGCCTCGATCGTCTACACCTCGCAGTACGAGTGGGCTGACGACGAGTGGATGGCGAGGCGCCGGGCAGCGGCCGCGCACGCCGAGCCGATGAGCGTGTACGAGGTGCACCTGGGTGGCTGGCGCCGCGGCAAGACCTACCTGGAGCTGGCCGACGAGCTCGTCGAGTACGTCACCTGGCAGGGCTACACCCACGTCGAGCTGATGCCGGTCGCCGAGCACCCGTACGAGCCGTCCTGGGGCTACCAGGTCACCGGATACTTCGCGCCCACCTCGCGGTTCGGGCGCCCCGACGAGCTGCGCTACCTCATCGACCGCCTGCACCAGGCGGGCATCGGCGTGCTCGTCGACTGGGTGCCGGGCCACTTCCCCAAGGACGAGTGGGCGCTCGGCCGTTTCGACGGCACCGCCCTGTACGAGCACGCGGACCCCCGTCAGGGCGAGCACCAGGACTGGGGCACGTACATCTTCAACTACGGCCGCAACGAGGTGAAGTCGTTCCTGGTCTCCAACGCCCTCTACTGGGTCAAGGAGTTCCACATCGACGGCCTGCGGGTCGACGCGGTGGCCTCGATGCTCTACCTCGACTACTCCCGCGAGCCCGGGCAGTGGGTCCCCAACCAGTTCGGGGGCCATGAGAACCTCGAGGCCATCGACTTCCTGCGCTACGTCAACATGCACCTGTACGAGCGTGAGCCGGGCGTGATGATGATCGCCGAGGAGTCGACCTCGTTCCCCGGTGTCACGCGCCGCGTCGACCACGGCGGCCTGGGCTTCGGCTTCAAGTGGAACATGGGCTGGATGAACGACTCGCTCCGCTACCTGCAGCTCGAGCCGGAGGCCCGCAAGCACCACCACGGGCTGATGACCTTCGCGATGGTCTACCAGTACACGGAGAACTTCCTGCTCCCGATCAGCCACGACGAGGTCGTGCACGGCAAGGGCTCGATGCCGGAGAAGGTGCCCGGCGACGACGACTGGCGCACCTTCGCCACGCTGCGAGCCTTCTACGCCTACATGTGGTCGTTCCCCGGCAAGAAGCTCATCTTCATGGGCAACGAGTTCGGGCAGCGGCGCGAGTTCGCCGAGTCCAGCAGCCTCGAGTGGTGGGTCAGCGACCTGTGGGGCCACCACGGCCTGCAGCGGCTGTTCCGCGACATGAACCAGATCTACCGCTCCACCCCCGCCCTGTACGCGCTGGACAACGACCCCGCCGGCTACCGGTGGATCAACGGCGGCGACAGCGAGAACGCGATGTTCAGCTGGCTGCGCCAGGACGGCCGCGGCCAGATGGTCGCGGTCATCGTGAACTTCTCCCCGAACCCCCACGGGGCGTACCAGATCGGCCTGCCGAAGGCTGGCACCTGGCGCGAGATCCTCAACACCGACTCGGAGTTCTACGACGGCTCCGGGATGTACGGCAACCTCGGCCAGGTCACCGCGTACGAGGTCCCGTACGGCGACTTCCCCGCGTCGGCGACCGTGTCCGTCCCGGCACTCGGTGCGGTGTGGCTGGCGTACGACCCGACCGACGCCGTCGAGACCGAGGCCGGCGGGGTGGCCTGACGGTCCGTACGCATCCGTTCCGCCGACGAGGCTAGGTGACCTCGGCCGCCGGTGCGGAGAAGGTGTCACAGGCCTTGAGCGAGGTCGCGGCCAGCCCGCGCTCCCCCCAGAGCTTGATGGCCTGAGGCGAGCCGTGACCCTCCGGGTCGGAGGGCACCTCCCACACCCGCTTCAGGAACTTGAGCTCCTCCGCGTTCGGCCCGTAGCCCTTCACGTTCCCCGCGACCGCGTACGCCAGGCAGTGCGCCTGCAGCTCGACCCGCCGGCCCGCCTCCGTGGTGGACAGGGTCGAGTCAGGCAGGTCGATGCCGTCCAGGACGAGGGACAGTCGCTGCACGTGGTGGCCGTACTCGTGGGCGACCAGCTCCAGGCCCAGCATGCGGTGGATCTGCATCATCTCGATGCCGGTCTCGGCGATGTAGATGGTCTCCTCCGGCGGGCAGTAGAACGCCGGGGTGTCCTCCGTGCGGGGTGACCGTCCGCACGCCGTGGTGACCGAGCCGGTGAAGTACTGCACCGACGGCGGCCGGAACGTGTACCCGGCGGCGACGACCCGCGGCTTCCAGAGCGCGTTCAGGCAGTCGGTGTATCCCTGCACGACCTTCTTGGTCTCCGCGGTGGTGCTCGGCAGCCCCTGTCGGGCACAGCTTCCCGACAGGGTCTGGGCGTAGAGCGGGTTCGCCCTCAGCAGCTGGTCCTCGCGCGAGGAACCCTTCGTGGAGGCCGGTGCGGCGGACGCGGTCGAGGGACCCGACCCGGGCAGCGGAGGCTGGGTCGTCGCCGGGCCGGGCTGGGTGCTGCCGGGCTGGGTGCTGCTGGGCTGGGAGGTGCTGCGGGCCGCCGGTGGTGCGAAGGGGTCCAGGACCACGTACGCCAGCACCGCCCCCAGGAGCAGCAGGGACAGGGCGATCACGCCGAACGCCGCCGCGGGGCTGACGCGGTCGGGGTCCTGGTGGGCAGGCCGAGGAGGGAGGTACGCCGGGGCGGGGGTCTGGACGTAGGGCGAGGGTGGCAGGTGCGCCGGGGCCTGCGGGTAGGCGGGGCCGGCGGGCCCGTACACCGGGGCCGCTGGGGCCTGACGCTGCCACCCGGCCGGGGCCGCCGCGGGAGGCACGGCATGGTTCGGGGCCTGGGCCGGGGGCCAGAAGTCCGGCCCGCTGCGCGGCCCCGCGTACGGGACCGGAGGGACCCCCGGGGAGGGAGCCGACACGTGCGGGATGGCCGGGCCTGGTCCGTACGCCATCGGGGAGGCCGAAGGTCCGGAAGGCGCCGACGGGACAGGTGAGCCGTACGGCCCCGGCCCGTACGGAGGCGTCGCCAGGGGGCGGGGCGCGTACGGGTACTCGTCGCGACCGCTGGAGGCGGTCAGGTGCGCGACAGACCCGTGGCTCACGGCGCCTCCTCATCAGCTGATCGCCACCAGGGTATGCGTGGGGTTCTGGGCAGCGGTCACATCCTCGGGTCTAGGGCGCCAGGACCGGCTCCGGCGAGAGAGCTCTCAGACTTGCGGTGCAGCTCGGAGTCACCCGCCTTCGAAAGGGCGACCACGGTTCCGCGGCCCCCGGCGTCGCGCTAGGTTGGCAGGCATGAAGATTGCTGAGGACCTTGCCAAGAAGTTCGACGACCAGATCACCCTGGAGCTCGAGGCCTCGACCGTCTACCGGCAGCTCGCCATCCAGATGGATGTGCAGGACCTGCCCGGGATGGCTGCGTGGCTGCGCCACCAGGCCGACGAGGAGATCGTCCACGCCAACAAGTTCATCGACCACGTCGTCGACCGCGAGAACCACCCGACGATCGGCACCATCGCCGCTCCGGAGGTCGACAAGGACGCCACGGCGCTCGACGTCTTCAACGCCGCGCTCGCCCACGAGCAGAAGGTGTCGGAGGCCATCCGGCAGCTCTACCGCGACGCCGAGGCCGCCGGTGACCTCGACAGCCGCCCACTGCTGAACTGGTTCCTCGACGAGCAGATCGAGGAGGAGTCGACCGTGAGCAACATCGTCGCCCGCATCGAGCTGATCGGCGACGACGGCCCCGGCCTGCTGCGCCTCGACGCCGAGCTCGGAGCCCGCCCCGTGGAGACCACCGAGGCGAAGGACAGCTGAGTCACGGCTCACGACACCGAATGACTCAGACGCCGGGCGAGAGCACTCGCCCGGCGTCTGCGTTCCCTCCCCGGGGCGGGAGCACGAGACCGAGAACTGATTGCGGCGTCCGCGAGGCGCCGGGCAGACTCGTGAGCATGTCGATCCGCAGCGCAGCCCGCCAGGGGCAGCGACTCCCCCGCCGCGTGCGGGAGAGCGTCGTGGGTTGTCTGTACGCCCTGGGCTGCCTGAAGCGCGCCCTCCCCCGCGCCTGGCCCCGCACCGACTGAGAGAGTCGAGCGAGGACGACGCCCGGGGCCTGAGCCCGCGGGCGTTTCTTGTCTCCGGCAGAAGCACCCAGACCGCACCACGAACCGAAGCAGGGTTCGCACCATGCAGAGGATCAACGAGCGGCTCTACAGCTGGGCCAGCATCCTGGAGGAGCAGACGCGCCAGCAGGCGGAGAAGACGGCGTCGATACCCTTCGTCATCCCCCACCTCGCGCTGATGCCCAACGCCCACCTGGGTCTCGGGGCCGCCCTGGGGTCGGTGATCCCAACCCTCGGGGCGATCATCCCGGCCGCCGTGGGCGTCGACATCGGGTGCGGCATGATCGCCGTGCGCACACCGCTCACCAAGGGCGACATGTCGGGCGACCTGTCGGCGCTCCGGGAGCAGATCGAGCGCTCCATCCCCCTGCCCGCGGGCGCTGCCAACCGGAAGGTCTCCCGTGAGCACACGCAGGCACGGCTCGACGAGCTGACGGCGTCGGCCGCCAAGGCCGCGTTCGACCCGGCGTCGTACGCGGCTCGCTGGAAGCTGCAGCTCGGCACGCTCGGCTCCGGCAACCACTTCATCGAGGTGAGCCTCGACGAGCAGGACCGGGTCTGGCTGTTCCTGCACTCCGGCTCCCGGGGCGTGGGCAACAGGATCGCCCAGCACCACATCCAGGTCGCGCAGGAGCTGGCGAAGCAGCAGTCGATCGAGCTCCCGGACAACGACCTCGCCTACCTGGTCGAGGGCACCGACGAGTTCGACGCGTACATCCGTGAGCTGCGCTGGGCGCAGCGCTACGCGCTGCTCAACCGCGAGGAGATGATGGACCGGGTGGTCACCCAGGTGGAGCACTGGAGCGGAGCGCCGGTGGAACAGCAGGAGCGGATCAACTGCCACCACAACTACACCGAGCAGTAGACGCACTTCGGCACGACGATGGCGGGCATCGAGTACCGCGACAGCGCCGCCTTCATCGACGAGATCCCGCAGGCGTACAAGGACATCGACCAGGTGATGGCGGACGCCGCCGACCTGGTGGAGGTCCGGCACACGCTGCGGCAGATCGTGAACGTGAAGGGCGACTGACCGGACGCGCACCAGGGGTCCTGAGCGATGCCCAGGACCCTCGGTCGTACGCGTCGGTCAGAACAGAGCGGTCGCGAGCGCCCGGCGCGCCTTCAGCACGGCCGGGTCGGTGGGCCCGAAGGTCTCGAACAGCTCCAGCAGCCGCGTACGGGCCGCCTCCCGCGCGTCGCCCGGCTGCTCACGGATCACGGTCAGCAGACGCTCGAACGCCTTCTCGGGCGCACCGCTCGCGGCCTCCAGGTCAGCGGCTGCCAGCACGGCCTCGGTGTCGGCGGGGTCGGCGAGCCGGCGGTCGATCTCCTGCGGGTCGAGCGCGATCACCCGCTTCAGCAGCCCCGCCTGCGCGAGCCCCGCCTTGGCGTCGGGGTCGTTCGGCGTCGCGGCCAGCACCTTGCCGAACTCCTCCTCCGCCGCGGCGAAGTCGGATCGCTCCATGGCGTCGTACGCGGCCGAGAACCGCGGGTCGTGGGCGGCCTCGTCGTCAGCGGCGGCCTCGGCCGGCGCACCGGACGTGGGCTGGGCCCGCCCCAGCACTCCTTGCTGGGCGGCGAGCTTCAGGAGCTCGGCGATGTAGGCACCGGCCTCCTCACGCGAGAGGGTGCCCTGCCACAGCGGCACCAGCTGGCCACCGATGACGCCGACCACCGTCGGCACCGCCTGGATCTGCAGCGCGGCGGCGATCTGGCGCGCCTCGTCCACGTTGATCCTGGCCAGCTGCCAGCGGCCCTCGGAGGCGTCGGCCAGCGCGCGCAGGTCGCCGCTCAGCTTCTCCTGCTGCGGGGCGCGGGGGGAGTAGAACTCGATGACGATGGGGTGGCGCATCGACCCCTGCATGACCGTCTCGAAGCTGCGCTCGTCGACGTCGACCACGTAGCTGCCACTGCGGGGTGCACCAGCGGCCGGGGCTGAGGCCCCCAGCGAGGACAGGTCGATCGCGCCGCGCATCGCGTGAGGTTGTGTCATGCCCCACATTCAACCAGGGACGAGCAGGTGGAACGGCCTGCGCCGACCCCTCCGGAGCGGCGAAGATGGCGGCATGGCTCACGAACGTGCAGGACAGCCCGCCCAGCCCCAGGACCTCATCGACGTGGACGCCGTGGTCGGCGCCTACTACGACCTGACCCCCGACCCGGACGACCCCGGGCAGCAGGTGGTGTTCGGCACCTCCGGCCACCGCGGCTCCAGCCTCGACACCGCGTTCAACGAGGCGCACATCGCCGCCACGACGCAGGCCATCGTCGAGTACCGGCAGGCCCAGGGCACGACCGGCCCCCTCTACATCGGCAAGGACACGCACGCCCTCTCGCTGCCCGCCTGGCGGACGGCGATCGAGGTGCTCACGGCGCACGGCGTGCACGTACGGGCCGAGCGCGAGACCGACTGGACCCCGACCCCCGCGGTCTCGCGGGCGATCATCGTCCACAACCGGGACACCTCGGGGCCGCAGGCCGACGGCATCGTGGTCACCCCGTCGCACAACCCGCCCCGTGACGGCGGCTTCAAGTACAACCCGCCGAACGGCGGCCCGGCCGACACCGACGCCACCTCGGTGATCGCGGCGCGCGCCAACGAGCTGCTCCGCGACCCCGCCAGCATCCGGCGGACCCCGTACGAGCAGTGCGAGGTCGAGCGCTGGGACTACCTCACCGCATACTGCGAGGACCTCAAGAACGTCATCGACCTGGGCGCGATCCGCTCCTCGGGCGTACGGATCGGGGCCGATCCCATGGGCGGCGCCTCGGTGCAGTACTGGGGCTACATCGCCGACCGGCTCGGTCTCGACCTGACCGTGGTCAACCGTGAGGTCGACCCGCGATGGCCGTTCATGACGCTGGACCACGACGGCAAGATCCGGATGGACTGCTCCAGCCCGTACGCGATGGCGTCGCTGGTGCAGCAGCGCGACCGGTTCCAGGTCGCCACGGGCAACGACGCCGACTCCGACCGTCACGGCATCGTCACCCCCGACGCCGGCCTGATGAACCCCAACCACTACCTGGCGGTCGCGATCCAGTACCTCTTCACGCACCGCGACGGCTGGTCGCCGTCGGCCGGGGTCGGCAAGACACTGGTCTCCAGCTCGATGATCGACAAGGTGGCCGCCGAGATCGGGCGCCGGCTGGTGGAGGTGCCCGTCGGCTTCAAGTGGTTCGTGCCGGGGCTGATCTCGGGCGAGCTCGGGTTCGGCGGCGAGGAGTCTGCGGGCGGCTCGTTCCTCACCCTCGACGGCTCGACCTGGACCACCGACAAGGACGGGATCATCCTCGACCTGCTCGCCAGCGAGATCCTCGCGGTCACCGGCGAGTCGCCGTCAGCGCTCTACGGCAAGCTCGAGGAGCGGTACGGCGCGTCCGCGTACGCCCGGGTCGACGCCCCGGCGACCCGGGAGCAGAAGGCGAAGCTCGGCAAGCTGTCGGCCGACGACGTCACCGCCACCGAGCTGGCCGGAGAGTCGATCACCGCGAAGCTCACCGCGGCTCCCGGCAACAACGCCCCGATCGGCGGTCTCAAGGTCACCACCGAGAGCGCCTGGTTCGCGGCCCGCCCGTCGGGGACCGAGGACGTGTACAAGATCTACGCCGAGTCGCTCCGCGGGCCCGAGCACCTCGCCCAGGTGCAGGCGGAGGCCCGCCAGGTGGTCGACACGGTGCTCGGCTGACCCGGCTCCGGGCCGGGCCGCGACGGGCGGGCGACCGTGTAGTGTCGCGCCAGCCGCTTGGGTCAGAGAGGACGAAGGATGGACGACGAGGAAGAGGCGGGTCTCAGCATCTTCCACGAGCGTGCGACGGCCGTGGGTGGTTTCCCCTCCGCCGTGCTCGGGTACGAGAAGCAGGCGGTCGACGCGTACCTGCGGCAGCTCGAGAAGGAGGTCGTCGACCTCCGGCGTCTGCTGCGCGACACGACGGCATCCCTGGAGTCGGCCAAGCGCGACGTGAAGCGGACCGACCTCTCCCAGCTGACCGGTCATGCGGCGGTCCTGCTGAGCGCGGCCGAGTCCGAGTCCGAGCGCGTCAGCGCCAGCGCTGACCTGGAGGCGGCCGAGATCCGTCGCAAGGCGGCCCGGGAGGGTGAGGAGCTGCGCGCCGCAGGGCAGCAGGAGGCTGACGACCTGCGGGCCACCGCCATGGCGAGCCTGCGCCACCTGCGCGACAAGCAGAGCGAGGAGCTGGCCGCGACGCTGGCCTCGGCCCGGGCCGAGGCGGAGCAGGCCGTCGTCGCCGGGCGCCGCCACGGTGAGGCCCTGGTGGCCCAGGCCAAGCAGGAGGCGGCCGCCATCGTCAGCCGCGCGCAGACCGAGGGCGGGCGGGTCCGTGCTGACGCCGAGCGACATGCGGCGGAGACCCGGGCCACCGCGGCCAAGGAGCGGGACGAGCTGATCGCGTCGGCCCAGCAGGCCCTGGCCGAGATCCACCGCAAGGCCGCGGCCGCGCTGGAGGAGGCGCGGGCCCAGCAGGCCGAGTCCACCCGCCTGCTCCAGGACGAGGCGCAGGCGGCGGCCAAGATCCGCGCCGACGCCGGGGCCGACGCCGAGAACATCCGCGTCCAGGCGCTCCGCGAGTCGGAGCAGCACCTGGCCGCCACCCGCAGCGCCGGAGCCCAGCTCCGCACCCGCCAGGAGTCCGAGGCGGAGCGCCGCAAGGCCCAGCTGATGGCCGACATCGACGCGCTGCTGCAGCGCAAGAAGGCCATCGGGCAGCAGCTGGGCAATCTCGCCGGGCTCGGCCAGTCGGCCCTTGCCGACCATCCGGACGACGAGACTGCCTGGCCCGAGCCGCGCCTGCCGGAGCAGCCGTTGCGGGACAGCGCGCCCTCCGGCCACGGGCATCACCGTGGTGGTGGAAGCAGTCCGGCACCGCGCAACCGCGATGGGGGGGCGAAGCCGGGCCATCCCCAGCAGGGCGAGACCGGCGGTGGCCGCGCTCCGGCGCCGGAGGCGTCGGCGGCGCCGGGTGCCTCCAGAACGGCTGCAGCACCCAGCTCACCGGCCGGGCTGGCTGACGAAGCGCCCGTCCCCGCTGACGGCGAGCGAACCGTGATCCGCGAGCCGGAGCACGGATGACGGTCGGCAGCACTCCCCTGGGCCAGCCCGACGAGGCGAGCCCCGGTCACGACCCCCTGCCCGCGGAGGCATCTGGCGTCGAGGCGCCCGGCCCGACGGCGGACGCGCCCGTGCCGCCTGTGTCGGTGACGGACGGGACCGTGCCGGACGAGGCCGCCGAGGCGTCGTCCGGCAGGCTTCGCCTGGGGGCGTCCGCCGGCGACCACCGGGCCTGGCCGTGGCGGATGCTCAACCGAGGCGACGAGGCTCGGGCCCAGGAGGACACCGCGACCCCGCCTCCTGTCATCGTCCGCCCGCAGTCGCTGGTGCGGCACTCCCCCTTCTCGTTCGGGTTCTTCGCCACCATGGGCGGGATCATCGCCTTCGGTCTGGCGCGGGTGGTCGTCGACCTGACGTCGATCATCCTGCTCGTGGTCGTGGCCCTCTTCCTGGCCCTGGGCCTCAACCCCCTGGTCGAGTGGTTGTCGCGGCACGGGCTCCGCCGGGGCATCGGCGTGGCCCTCGTCACGGTGGGCGGCATCGGGGTGCTCGTCCTGGGGGGCAGCGCGGTGCTGCCGATCATGACCGAGCAGACGGCACAGCTCTACTCGACGCTGGCGGCGACGGTGCAGGACCTTCGTGGCAACACCCGGATCGCGGAGCTGGACCGGCAGTACCACTTCATCGAGCGCATCAACGGCTTCCTCACCTCTGGCGAGCTCGTGAACGTGGTCTTCGGCGGCCTGCTCGGCGCCGGGCGCTACGTGGCCAACGCGGTCTTCTCGGTGATCGTGACGCTGGTCCTCACCATCTACTTCCTGGCGTCGCTGGAGAGCATCAAGAACATCATCTACCGCCTCTCCCCCGCCTCGAAGCGAGAGCGCACGCGGTACATCGCCGAGGAGATGTTCCGCCGCATCGGCGGCTACCTCACGGGCATGTTCATCGTCGTGACGATCGCCTCGGCGTGCGCCTTCGTCTTCATGGTGATCGCCGGTCTCGGCAGGTTCGCGCTGGCCCTGGCGTTCATCGTGGCGATGTTCGCCTTCATCCCCCTGATCGGCAGCTCGATGTCGATGATCGTGGTGGCGCTGTTCGGCTTCACGGTGAGCCCCACCGTGGGCATCGCCGCCATCGTCTACTTCCTGATCTACCAGCAGTTCGACGCGTACGTGATCCAGCCCCGCGTGATGTCCAAGCAGGTCAGCGTCCCCGGCGCGGTGGTGGTCATCGGCGCTCTCGCCGGCGGCACCTTGCTCGGCATCGTGGGCGCGCTCATCGCCGTGCCCACGGCGGCCGCGCTGCTCTTGCTGTACCGCGAGGTCGTCCTGCCGAACCTGGACGCCCGCTAGGAGGCGAGGGCGTCGTCGCGGTCATCAAGGGATGTCAGCAGGCTGATCGTCACGTCTTCTGTCACCGACCCCAGCCTGGGCGGTCTGGACTGAGGAGAGCGACAGCGACGCACCAAGCCGACTCAGAAGCCGCCGCTGCCGATCGACAAGGGGAAGACCGGAGTCATAGCGCCCAGGCTGCGGAGCGGAGCGCGACCGCTCCTGGGACTAGACACCGACTCCAGCCGGGGCGCCCCCGGTCTGGACTGAGGAGAGCGACAGCGACGCCCAACTCACACCGCGCAGCAGACCGCCGCTGTCGATCGACGAAGGAAGACCGGGGTCATAGCGCCACGGCTGCGGAGCGCGGAGCGCGACAATCAAAAGAGCCTGTCCTCGCTGTTGTCGAGACCTCGCAGGGCGTCGTAGTCGACGACGACCACGCCGATGCCTCGGTCCTCGGCCAGCACCCTGGCCTGAGGCTTGACCTGCTGGGCCGCCAGCACACCCGTGAGGCCGGCGAACCGGGGCTCGCGCCGCATCAGCTCGAGGTAGCGGGTGAGCTGCTCGACGCCGTCGATGTCGCCGCGGCGCTTCACCTCCACCGCCACGTACGCTCCGGTGTCGTCCCGGCACACCAGGTCGACGGGGCCGATCGGCGTGTAGAACTCTCGCTGCACCAGCGTCCAGCCTCGGCCGAGCGAGGTGGGGTTCTCCGCCAGCAGCGCCTGCAGGTGCTTCTCGACCCCGTCCTTCTGGAGGCCTGGGTCGACGCCGAGCTCATGGCTCGAGTCGTGCAGCACCTCCGCGATCGCGATCTGCAGGGTGTCGCCGTCGTTGTTGCGCACCTCCCACACCTGGGTGAGCTCAGGGTCGAGGTCCTCGGTGGTCGCGGCAAGGTCCTCGGGAGCGTCGCGCACCGTCATCCGGCACGGGGAGCTCATCCAGTTCAGCGGCTTGTACGCCTTGTCGTCGGCATGCACCGAGACCGACCCGTCGGCCTTCACCACGATCAGGCGAGGAGCCATCGGCAGGTGAGCCGTCAGCTTGCCCGCATAGTCCACCTGACACCGGGCCACCACCAGACGCACCCCGGGATTCTCGCACTACAGTCGTCGTCGTGGCACGTCGTCCCAGCAAGCACCTGCGCCCGGCCCGGCCGCTTGGCGCCGGACATACCACGTCCGCGCAGAAGGCGGACGGACGCTGGGTGGTGCGCAGCGTCCCGGGTGACCGCGCCGCCAAGGCGTACGTGTGCCCGGGCTGCCACGTCACCATCGGCATCGGAGTGCCGCACGTGGTGACGTGGCCGTCGGACCCGGGCTGGGCCGGCGGGTCCGGCGTCGAGCAGCGCCGCCACTGGCACTCCGGCTGCTGGGCGCGCCGCCTGTGACCACGGTCCACGTGACGCGACAGGGCCCGGCGCCGGCGTCGTACGCGTTCCTGCACGGCCTTCTCGGCCAGGGCAGGAACTGGGCCGGCATCGCGCGTGCCCTGGAGCCGCAGGGCAGCCTGCTGATAGACCTGCCGGCGCACGGGCGCTCCGGCACCCCTCCCGAGCTCACGTACCCGGCCCTGGCCGACGACGTGGCTGCCGCGCTCCGGGAGGCCACAGGTGGTCAGGCGGTGACCCTGGTCGGCCACTCGATGGGGGGCAAGGTGGCCATGCAGCTCGCGCTGCGCCACCCCGACCTGGTCGCCCGCCTCTGCGTCGTGGACATCTCACCGGTCGCCGGCGACGTGAGGGACTTCCGGGGCTACGTCGACGCCCTGCTGGCGATGGACCTGCAGGAGATCCGTACGCGCCGTGACGCCGACGCGGCGCTGGCGGGCGCCGCTCCCGACCCGACCGTGCGGGGCTTCCTGCTCCAGAACCTGCAGCGCGAGGGTGACGGCTGGCGCTGGGCGGCCGACCTCGCTGCGCTACGAGACGCGATGGAGACCATCGGCGGCTGGCCGGGGAGCGCCGGCGCCGTCTTCGACAAGCCGGTGCTCTGGGTGGCGGGGGCTCGCTCTCCGTACGTGAGGCCCGAGCACGGCGAGATCATGCGGGCGATGTTCCCCCGGGCGCGGCTGGTGACCGTCAAGGACGCCGCCCACTGGGTGCACGCCGACCAGCCCGACGTGATGGCCGGCCTGCTGCGCCAGCTCTCGCAGCGGTGAGGATTCGGGTCACGGCCCCCGTGCGGTGGCCGGGCGACGACGCCTGGAGGACCTGGTGGGCGGGCCGTGCGATGCCGTACGTGCGAGACGCCACCCACGACGAGGAGGGGCGGCTGGTCGTCGCTGGCACTCCCCTCCCCCTGCGGCTGGTGGCCGGGCACGCCCTGGAGCCGGGCGCCACGTACGTCCACGCCTTCCCTCAGGTGACCGTGCTCCACGGGAGCCTCGGCGTCCAGGCTGGCACCGAGGTCAGCGCCGCCTTCTCGATCGGGCCGGCCAGGGGCAGCCTGACCTGGTCCTCCACCTCAGCCGGCTCGCCGACCTGCGCCGGCTGACCACCACCTCGACCCTTCCCGAGCTGCGCTGGGAGGCGACGCTCGACCTGGGTGCCCCGGCACCTCTGGAGGTGCGGGTGCGGCTGCTGTGGCTCAGCGTGGACCTCGTGCTCACCCGAGGCCCGGACGAGCTCCGGCTGGACGTGAGCGCTCGCGGCCGGGGAGCATGGCGGCCCGTGATCGCCGCCCTGCTGGCCCAGCACCGCTCCTCGTACGCCGCCAGCCTCGCGAGCGCGCTGCGCGAGGTCTGCGCCCTGGTCTCGCGGATCGCCGCCAACCCGCAGGCGACGGGGCTGCCGGCCTGGAAGGCGTCGCTGGCTCAGCGCGACACCGAGCACCAGCGGCGTCAGCAGGAGGACTGGCTGGGCGTCCTCGACGCAGGACTGCAGCAGATCGAGCTGCGCATGCACCAGGTGGACCGCCTGGTCGCCTCGGGGTCGTGGCACCAGAGAACGGGCAACCAGCGCTGGTACGCCGAGTGGCAGCGCACCGACCGCCGCCACGACCAGCAGCGGGTGCTGTGGCTGCCGTCCTGGACGGACCTGGAGCAGGCGGTCGCCGAGGATGTGCTGCACGCGACAGCGCCCCCGAGCCTGGCGATCGGCCTAGCCGACGGCGACCGACAGGATCCGCGCCTCGTTGTTGGGCTTGCCGGTGCCGTCCGGGTTCGACCCGTCCTGGCCCTCGGCGGCGATGCGTGCGATGACGCCGAGGGACGCGGCGTCCAGCTGACCGAACACGGTGTACTTCGGCGGCAGCTGCGAGTCCTGGTAGACGAAGAAGAACTGCGAGCCGTTGGTGTTCGGACCGGCGTTCGCCATCGCCACCGTGCCGGCCTTGAAGGTGTCGGTCGGGTAGACCTCGTCCTTGAACGAGTAGCCGGGCCCGCCGCGGCCCGTGCCGGTCGGATCGCCGCACTGCAGCATGAACAGTCCCTTGTCAGCCAGGCGGTGGCACTGCGACCCGTCGTAGAACTTCTGCTGCGACAGCGAGAGGAACGAGGCGATCGTGCACGGCGTCTTGGCCCGGTCCATCGTCACCGTCACCGGGCCCTGGTTGGTGGTGATCGTCGCCGTGACCTTGCCCGTGGCTGGCACGCTGTCGCCCTTGGGCGGGTCCACCGGCTTGGCGGGCTTCGAGGTCGTCGTGAAGACACAGCTGACAGTCCCCGGCGCGGCGGAGCTGGCCGCCGCCGAGCTCGCCGCCCCCGAGCTCGCGGCCGCAGACGAGGTCTGGGGCGCTGCCGCACTGGTGGCCGCGCTGGTGGCGGCGCCGGTCGAGGTGGTGGCCGGGCCACCGGCGGTCGTGGTGGAACCGCAACCGGCGAGGGCCAGGGCGGCGAGGGCTGCTGCAGCGATGAGACGAGTCACCGGCACAGCCTGCCACAGTCCGCCCTCCCCACCCGAGCACCCCGCCGCGAGGCCTGCGACGGTCGCGTACGGGACGGTGGTTGCCCCTCACGGGCGACCCCGGGCGATGGGAGGGCTCTCTCCCGCCCGCATCGTCAGTGCGGGTCGTTAGGCTGCGGGCATGGTTCATCTGACGCGCATCTACACCCGGACCGGCGACGCGGGCAGGACCCGCCTGGTCGACAACTCCGAGGTGTCCAAGACGGACCCGCGGGTCGCCGCGTTCGGCACGGTCGACGAGCTCAACAGCGTCATCGGCATCGCCGTGGCCACGGGTGGCCTCGGCCGCTCGGTCGTCGACCTGCTGAGGCTGGTGCAGAACGAGCTCTTCGACCTGGGCTCCGACCTGGCCACGCCGGTGGTGGCGAACCCGGCCACCGAGCCGCTGCGCGTCGTGCAGTCGTCGGTGGACCGGCTGGAGGCCTGGTGCGACGAGCACGGGGCGGGGCTGCCGGAGCTGCGCTCGTTCGTGCTCCCGGGCGGCACCACCGCCGCGGCCTACCTGCACCAGGCCCGTACGGTCTGCCGGCGGGCCGAGCGCGGGGCCTGGGCCGCCGCCGAGGTCGCGGGGCTGGCCGGGGACCCGCCGACCGGGGGGATCAACCCGCTGGTGATGACCTACCTGAACCGGTTGTCAGACCTGCTGTTCATCCTGGCTCGTTCGGCCAACCGCCGTGACGGGGACCTGCTCTGGGTGCCGGGCGGGGAGCGCAACGCGGCCCACCCGCAGCAGCCGTTCGCCGACGACCTCGGCGAGCTCTAGCCGGGCCGGGGGTTCAGTCGGCGACGTTGCCGTAGCGGCCCAGCCCCGGCGGGGCCGACTCGAGCCAGGCCAGCAGCCCGGTCAGGGCGTCGTGCCCGATGGCGATCTCGACCGGCTGGCGCTGGGTCTGGCGCTGCTCCAGCACCACGACGCGCTGACCGTCGTACAGGGCGACCGCCTCCCCTGCCGTGGGCGGCCGCTCACCGACGACCACCGTGCGGCGCCGCTCCCAGCGGAAGCGCGGCTGCAGCGACAGCCCGAACAGCCGGTACCACTCCAGCCACTCACCGGAGTAACGCGCGACGCCAAGCACCCATCCGGAGCTTGGCGTCGTGGTGGTCAGCCGGGCGGAGCAGTCGAAGGTGCCGCCGCTTCGCGAGATGAGACGTCGCCGCACGACGAGCCAGAGGAAGCACAGCAGGAGCAGCAGGGTGATCGTGACGAGCACCACCTCTGCCGTCGTCAGCCACGCCATGGCAGGACCCTACTGCACGGCATCAGCCCCCTGCGGCGCGCCAAGTCCTGCCGTGACGAGAAGAAGGCCGGGCCGGGAGGACAGGTGCGTGCTGCACGTGTACCTCCCGGCCGGCCTGGGGTCGTCAGCGAGCCCTCTGCGCGGCCTTCACCTGAGCACTGGCGCGGGCGACGCGCTGCTGAGCGTCGTCCACGTCGTCGGGATCGGCATTCTCCAGCGCTCGCTCGGCCTCTGCGAGCTCGGCCTCGGCCTCGCTCTGCGAGACCTCGCGGGCCAGCTGGGCGAAGGGGCTGATGAGGGCAGCCCGGGTCAGCGTCACGGAGAGGAAGCCGCCGTCGACCGCGATCACCTCACGCCTGCCGTCGGGCGTGGTCACCTCTGCGGCGCAGGGCACCAGCGGAGCGATCACCGGCTCATGGTGGGCGAGGATGCCGATGTCGCCCTCGGTCGTCCGAGCGACGAGCGAGACGGCCTCCCCCTCCCACACGAGACGGTTGGCGGCCACGACCTCCACCCTGAAGGTGTCAGCCATGATCTCAGGCGCCTTCCTTCTGCAGCCGGTCCCAGTTGCGCATGACGTCCTCGAGGCCACCCACGTTGAAGAAGGCCTGCTCGGCGATGTGGTCGACCTCGCCGTCGCAGATCATCCGGAAGCTCTCGATGGTCTCCGCCAGCGGGACCGTGGAGCCGGGCACCTGGGTGAACTTCTCCGCCATGTAGGTGTTCTGGCTGAGGAACTGCTGGATGCGGCGGGCCCGGTTGACGACGATCTTGTCCTCCTCGGACAGCTCGTCGACACCCAGGATGGCGATGATGTCCTGCAGCTCCTTGTTGCGCTGCAGGATCTGCTTCACGCGCACCGCGGTGTTGTAGTGGTCCTGCCCGATGTACTGCGGGTCGAGGATCCGCGAGGTTGACGTCAGCGGGTCCACGGCCGGGTACAGACCACGGGAGGCGATCTCACGCGAGAGCTCCGTGGTCGCGTCGAGGTGCGCGAACGTCGTGGCAGGGGCCGGGTCGGTGTAGTCGTCGGCGGGCACGTAGATGGCCTGCATCGAGGTGATGGAGTGACCACGGGTCGACGTGATCCGCTCCTGCAGCTGACCCATCTCGTCGGCCAGGTTGGGCTGGTAGCCCACGGCGGACGGCATCCGGCCGAGCAGGGTGGAGACCTCCGAACCCGCCTGCGTGAACCGGAAGATGTTGTCGATGAAGAGCAGCACGTCCTGGTTGGCGACGTCGCGGAAGTACTCCGCCATCGTCAGCGCGGACAGCGCCACGCGCAGACGCGTGCCCGGCGGCTCGTCCATCTGGCCGAACACCAGGGCGGTGTCCTTCATGACGCCGGCCTCGATCATCTCGTTGATGAGGTCGTTGCCCTCACGGGTCCGCTCCCCCACGCCGGCGAACACCGAGGTGCCACCGAAGTTGTGGGCGATGCGGTAGATCATCTCCTGGATCAGCACGGTCTTGCCGACGCCGGCGCCGCCGAACAGGCCGATCTTGCCACCCTGCACGTACGGGGTCAGCAGGTCGAGCACCTTGATGCCGGTCTCCAGCATCTCGGTCTTCGACTCCAGCGCGTCGAACTTCGGCGCGTCACGGTGGATCGGCCAGCGCTCGGTGACCTCGAACTCGGACGGGTCCTGGTTCAGGCACTCGCCGGTCACGCTCCACACACGGCCCTTGGTGACGTCACCGACGGGTACGGAGATGGGCGCGCCCGTGTCGCGTACAACCGCGCCGCGGCGCAGGCCGTCCGTCGGCTTCAGAGCGATGGCACGCACCATGTTGTCGCCGACGTGCAGCGCGACCTCGAGGGTCATGGAGCGCTGGGCGCCGGCCGCGTCGATGTCGACGGTGAGGGCGTTTAGGATGTCGGGCATCTCGTCGGGGGCGAACTCAATGTCGACGACGGGGCCGATGACTCGGGCGACCCGCCCGGCACCGGGGGTGCCGGCGGCGCTCGTCGCGGCGGTCTGGGTGGCGGTCATGGGTCTACTCCTCGTTGTCGCCCTCGGCGAGCGCCGAGGCGCCGCCGACGATTTCGGTGATCTCCTGGGTGATCTGCGCCTGGCGTGCCTGGTTGGCGTCGCGCGTCAGCTGCTGGATCAGGCCCTCGGCGTTGTCGGTCGCCGACTTCATGGCCTTCTGCTTGCTGGCCAGCTCCGACGCGGCGGCCTGCATCAGGAAGAAGTGGATGCGGTTGCGCACGTAGAGCGGCAGCAGGGTGTCGAGCACCGTCTCGGGGTCGGGCTCGAAGTTGTAGAGCGGGACGATCTGGCCGTCACGCACCGGCTCGGCCTCCTCGCGGACGACCTCCAGGGGCAGGATGCGGGTGACCCGCGGCTCCTGGACCAGCATCGACTCGAAGCGGGTGTAGACGACGTGGATCTCGTCGACACCGCCCTCCTCGGTGGGACGGACGAAGATGTCGATCAGCGCGTCGGCGATCTCGGCCGACTGACGGGCGTCAGGCCGGTCGGAGCTGCCTGCCCACGTCTTCTCCACCGGCCGGTTGCGGAACTGGTAGAACGAGATCCCCTTGCGCCCGACCAGGAAGGTGACGACCTCCTTGCCCTCCTCACGGAGGGTCTCGCGGAGACGGTCGCCCATGCGGATGGCGTTCGACGAGTACGCACCCGCCAGGCCGCGGTCGGCGGTCACCACGAGAACGGCCGCCCGGGTCGGGTTCGGCTTCTCCGTGGTGAGCGGGTGGTCGTGGTTGGAGTAGGACGCGACCGCTCCGACGGCGCGGTTCAGCTCACGCGTGTACGGCAGAGCCTCCTGCGCCGCCTGCTGCGCCTTCACGATGCGCGAGGCCGCGATGAGCTCCATCGCGCGGGTGATCTTCTTGGTGGTCTGGACAGAGCGTCGACGCTGTCTCAGCTCGCGAAGGCTGGCAGGCATGGGTCAGCGGGCCTTCCCGCCGGCCCGGATCTGCTCCTGGTCGATGTCCTCACGCGCCACCGGCTCGGAGGTGTTGATGTCGCGCAGCGGCTTGCCCTCCGACGTACGGAACTGGCCCTTGAACCGCTCGATGGCGTCACGGGCCGCAGCCTGGGTGTCGTCGTCGAAGAGGCGGGTCTCACCGATGGTCTGCAGCACCGACGAGCTCGTACGCATGTCGGCCAGCAGCTCCTGCTCGAATCGGAGCACGTCGTTGACGGGCACCTCGTCGAGCAGGCCGTTCAGACCGGCCCACACCGACACGACCTGGTCCTCCACCGGGTACGGGGAGAACTGGGGCTGCTTGAGGAGCTCCACCAGACGGGCACCGCGGTCGAGCTGACGGCGAGACGTGGCGTCGAGGTCGGAGGCGAACATGGCGAACGCCTCCATGTCGCGGTACTGCGCCAGGCTCAGCTTCAGCGTGCCGGCCACGGACTTCATGGCCTTCACCTGGGCCGCACCACCGACGCGGGAGACCGACACGCCGACGTCGATGGCCGGGCGCTGGTTGGCGTTGAACAGGTCCGACTGCAGGAAGATCTGGCCATCGGTGATGGAGATGACGTTGGTCGGGATGTAGGCCGACACGTCGTTCGCCTTGGTCTCGATGATCGGCAGACCCGTCATCGAGCCACCGCCCAGCTCGTCGGAGAGCTTCGCGCAGCGCTCGAGGAGCCTCGAGTGCAGGTAGAAGACATCACCGGGGTACGCCTCGCGGCCCGGCGGCCGACGCAGCAGCAGCGACATCGCGCGGTAGGCCTCGGCCTGCTTGGTGAGGTCGTCGAAGACGATCAGGACGTGCTTGCCCTCGTACATCCAGTGCTGGCCGATGGCCGATCCGGTGTAGGGGGCGAGGTACTTGAAGCCCGCCGGGTCGGAGGCCGGGGCGTGCACGATGGTCGTGTACTCCAGGGCGCCGGCCTTCTCCAGGGTGCCGCGCACCTCGGCGATGGTCGAGCCCTTCTGGCCGACGGCGACGTAGATGCAGCGCACCTGCTGCTTGGGGTCGCCCGACTCCCAGTTGCGGCGCTGGTTGATGATCGCGTCGATGGCGATGGCGGTCTTGCCGGTCTTGCGGTCGCCGATGATCAGCTGACGCTGGCCGCGGCCGACGGGGATCATGGCGTCGATGGCCTTGATGCCGGTCTGCAGGGGCTCGCGCACCTCCTGGCGGTCCATGACGCCGGCGGCCTGCAGCTCGAGCGCACGACGGTCGCCCAGCGGCGTGATCTCGCCAAGGCCGTCGATCGGGTTGCCCATGGCGTCGACGACGCGACCCAGGTAGCCGTCACCGACGCGCACCGAGAGGATCTCGCCGGTGCCGCGCACCGAGGAGCCCTCCTCGATGCCCTCGGAGTTGCCGAGCACCACGACGCCGATCTCGCGGACGTCGAGGTTCAGCGCGATGCCACGCGTGCCGTTCTCGAACTCCAGCACCTCGTTGGCCATGACCGAGGGCAGGCCCTCGACGCGGGCGATGCCGTCACCGGAGGTGACGACCGTGCCCACCTCCTCGCGGGAGGCGGTCGCGGGCGAGAAGTCCTGGACGTACGAGCTGAGTGCGGCCCGGATCTCGTCGGAGCTGATGGTGAGTTCCGCCATCGTTAGCCTTCCTGGTCTGGTTGTCGATCGTTCTCGTGTGTGGACTACGCCAGCTGGCGGTCGGCGTCCTGAAGACGCCCCGCGACGCTGCCGTCGATGAGCTCGTCGCCGAGCTCGACCTTGACGCCGCCGATCAGCGCGGGGTCGACCACGACCATCACGTTGACCGCGCGGCCGACCTGCCGGGTGAGGGCGCCGGCGAGACGGGCCTCCTGCTCGGGCGACAACGGCCGGGCGACGCGTACGGTCGCGACCGTGCGCCGCCGCAGCGCCGCCGACACCGAGAGGTACTGCTCGACCGTGAGGTCGAAGGTGCGGTGACGCGCGGCCACGGCCCGCTCGGCGAGGGTGACCACCTCCGCCGGCACCTTGCCGGTGAGCAGGTCGCGGACGAGCTGCTGACGCTTCGCCACCGGGGTGGACGAGTCGCTCAGGGCGGCCCGGAGGGGCCGGTCCGCATCGACGATGCGACCGAAACGGAACAGGGCCCCCTCGATCTCGTCGAGACGGTTGGCCTGCTGGCCCAGGATCAGCACGGCGCGGACGCCCTGCCGGTCCAGCGCAGCGGCAAGGGCGCGACCCGACGGCCACGGCTGCGCCAGGCTCTGGGTGAGCACGTTGAGCGCCGTGGGGTCGACCTTGCCCTGGAACAGCCGCGCCGCGACCCCCTGCCGTGCCCCGGTACCGATGGCGGGGTCGGTCAGGGTGCGGCGCAGCTGCGCCGAGGAGTCGATCGCGTCCGCGATGGCGAACAGGTCGGTCGCCGTACGCTCGCTCAACGCGCCCGCACGCTGCAGGGCGTCGTCGACGGCGTTCAGTCGGCTCTCGGTGCTCGCACTCACGGTCATGATCGCTCCTTAGGCTCGCTGGGGCTGGGTCTGCTGCTCGAGGTCCGCGATGAACCGGTCGACGGTCCGCTGAGCCCGCGCGTCGTCCTCGAGGGACTCGCCGACGATCTTGCTCGCGAGCTGCGTGGCAAGACCGCCGATCTCGGCGCGGAGCTCGTCGCGCGCCTGAGCACGCTCGGCCTCGATCTGGGTGCGGGCCGAGGCGATGATGCGAGCAGCCTCGGCGTTCGCCTGCTCCCGCATCTCGGCAAGCACCTGGGCGCCGGTGTTCTTGGCGTCCTCACGGATCTTGGCGGCCTCGCCCTGGGCGTCGGCGAGCTGGGCCTGGTACTGGTCCCGCGCCGCCTTCGCCTCAGCCTGGGCCCGCTCGGCACGCTCGATGCCGCCGCGGATCTGGTCGGAGCGCTCCGCGTAGGTCGCCTCGAACATGGGGACGACCTTCTTCCAGACCACGAACGTGATCAGGAGCGCCAGCACCAGGCCGACGACGAACTCCGAGATGTGCTCGGGCAGGAGGGGGCCGAGCGGCCCCGTGCCACCTTCCAGGGGAAGCACGGGGGACCTCAGCCCTGGGTCAGGGTGGTGGTCAGCACGAAGGCCAGGGCGATGCCGATGATGGCGAGGGCCTCGACGACCGCGAAGCCGATCCAGGCGGTGCCCATCATGGCGCCACGGGCCTCAGGCTGGCGAGCGGTGCCGTTGATGACCGAGGAGAAGATCCACGCAACGCCCAGGCCCGGGCCGAGGGTCGCGAGGCCGTACCCGATCATGTTGAGCGAGCCGCTGATTTCCAGGAGGTTCATTGCTTTCCTTTCGGCAGGTCTGAGCCGGCGTTGGTTCTGGGTCAGTGATCCTCGGCGATCGCCGAGGACACGTACTGGGCGGACAGGACGGTGAAGATGTAGGCCTGCAGCGCCCCGACGAGGAGCTCCAGGGCGAAGATCGCAAAGCTGAACAGGAGGGCGACGACACCGGCGACGTTGTTGATGAGCGGCGCCGAGTGCAGCAGCAGGTACTCGCCACCCACCACGAACACCACGATCACGAGGTGGCCGGCGAACAGGTTCGCGAACAGTCGCAGCAGCAGCGTGATGGGGCGGGTGATGATGTTGGAGAGGAACTCCAGCGGGATGATCAGGAACAGCAGCGGCCACGGCACGCCCGGCGGGATCAGCACGTGCTTCCAGTAGCCGACGAACCCATGCTTGGCGATGCCCGCACCGTTGTAGATCAGCCACGACAGCAGCGCCAGGGCGTACGGGAAGCCGATCTTGGAGAACGTCGGGAACATGAACAGGAACGTCTGCCCGAACAGGTTGTTCACCAGGATGAAGCTGAAGACCGCGATCAGGTACGGCAGGTAGCGGCGATACTCGTGACCGAGGATGTCGCGCGCGATGCTGTTGCGCAGCATGTCGTAGAGGTACTCGCCGGCGAACTGCCGCTTCGTGGGGACGACCTTCTGGCGGTTGGCCATCCACAGCCAGAACCCGATCACCAGGGCGGCACCGATGACCGCCTGCGCGATGTGGTTCGTCAGCCAGATGTCGGTCCAGGAGTAGTGGGCCGTGTCACCGTGCTTCCAGGCCTCGCTCGGCCAGAGCGGGCGGCTCTCGAAGTTCTGGATGCCGAAGGTCGGCGGCTCCACGCCCTCGAGGGGGAGGAACGGAAGCGTGGGCACCGTCACGACCTGTGTCCTTTCGCCTTCTTCCGCGGAGTCTCCTCGCGGTTGAACCGTCTGATGATCATGTAGATCGAGAGCACCATCCCCAGCACGATCCCGAGCGGGGTGAGCCACCAGGTGTGGAGCACCCGGTCGCCGAGCCACCCGAGGCCACCGTAGAGAAGGAGCCCGGCAAGCAAGTAGCTGAGCGCGGTGTAGGCCTCGTCGTGGCCCGTGCCGTGGTTGCTCATCGACCCGTACCCTAGCAGCGCGCACCCCCCGATTGGCCAATCGGGAAACCCGGCCGGGCAGCCGGGCGGGACACCCCCTGCCGGTGGGTCTACGACGCGTCGCCGGCAGGTGGTTCGTACACGGTGTCGTACGTGGGGATCCGCATCCGGCGGAACGCCACCAGCTCGCCCGCGAGCCACCCGGCGACGCAGACCAGGATGCCTGCGGCCACCCATCCCGGGCGGAGTCCCGCCAGCCGGTCGGCGTTCTCCATGTAGGCCCACAGCGCTCCCCCGAGCATCGCCGCGCGGACCGCGTACGAGGCCAGCGACGCGACCAGCACCTGCTTCGGGTGCCTGTCGGCCACCAGCACCTGGACGCCCATGCCGGCGCCGGAGAAGGCGAGCACCATCCCGGCGCCGAGCAGGGCGGAGACCGCCCCCGCGCCGCCCGCCCGCGCCAGCCCCAGGCCGACCACCGTGAGCGCGGCGACGTGCCAGGCCAGAAGGCCTGCCTTGAGGAGCGTGAGGGCTCGGGCGCCCGTCGGGCTGAGGCTCATGGCTCGGACCTCTCCGGTGTGGTGACTCGCGCCAGCGGGACCTTTCGGCCTGGGATCACGGTGACCAGCACCATCGCCACGATGGCGACCAGGACCACCGGCAGCACCCAGGGCTGGTCCACCAGCCCGACGGCGATGGCGCCGAAGGACAGCAGCGCGGTCCACAGGTACATGACGATCACGGCCCGGGTCTGCGAGTGCCCCCGTTGCAGGAGCCGGTGGTGCAGGTGCAGCTTGTCGGGCCGGAACCACCAGGTGCCGGCGACCGTGCGCCGCACGTACGCGAGCACCAGGTCGAGCACCGGCAGCGCCAGGATCGCGACCGGCAGCAGGATCGGCAGGTACGCGGTGAGCAGCCCGCCCCGGTCGTCCAATGCCGACGGGTCGAACTGCCCGGTGAGGCTGATGGTCGAGGTGGCGAGCAGCAGCCCGAGCAGCATGGCCCCGGAGTCGCCCATGAACATCCGGGCGGGGAAGAAGTTGTGGGGCAGGTAGCCCAGGCAGGCACCCGCGACCGACACCGTGACCAGGCTGGCCGCGGTGGCGCGCACCAGGTCCTGCTCGACGGTCAGCACGTACGAGTACGCCGCGAAGGCCATGGCCCCGATGGCCACCACCCCGGCGGCGAGACCGTCCAGCCCGTCCACGAAGTTGATGGCGTTGACGCAGAGGAAGATCAGGAACACGGTGATGGCGATGCTGGTCCCCTGATCGAGCGCCAGCAGCTGCCCTGGCAGGGGGATCCACAGGATGCGCACGCCCATCAGCACGGCCACGCCGGCCGCCAGCACCTGACCGGCAGCCTTGGCGATCGCCGGCAGGTCGATCAGGTCGTCGACCACGCCGACGCCGCAGATCACCGCACCGGCCAGCAAGATGCCGAAGGTGGTGCCGGTCACCGACGAGTGGCGGCCCAGGAACGGCAGCTGCGACGCGCAGAGGAAGGCGACCGTGACACCGACCAGCATGGCCAGGCCACCGAAGTACGGGATCGGCCGGGCATGCACGTCGCGGTCACGCACCTTCGCCACCGCGCCCGTCCGCAGCGCGAGGCTGCGGCAGGCGGGCGCGGCGAGGAACGTGGCGCTCAACGCCACGAGCAGGACCAGGACGTACTCGCGCACGGGTGCCTACGGGGCCGGGGTCGCGGTGTCATCGGCGGAGTCGTCGGCGATGTCCGAGCGCTGGGGGGGCTCGATGACCACCGGAGATCCGTCCAGGCTGGCCTCCACCGGCGACGGCAGCGCGACGTCGGCCAGGGCGACCTCGGCCAGCCCAGGCACGGCATCCGCGGCGGCGGGCAGGTCCGGTGCCCCCTCGGCCAGGCCCTCCCGGGCCGTGTCTTGCCGGCCGTCGGTCTGAGCAGCCAGCTCGTCCGGCGCATCGGGCTTCGGCTCGGGGCCCACGACCGAGGGCACGTGGGCCTGGATCTCGGCGACGGAGATGACGCCGACGCGCAGCACGCGGCCGGACGACGTGCTGGCGAAGTCGACGATGGTCGAGGGCACCGGGCCGGGGGTCGCTCCCCCGTCGACGTACACGGAGACCGACGTCCCCAGCTGGTCCTTCGCCGAGTCGAGGTCGGTGCCGGCCTCCTGGCCGCTGATGTTGGCGCTGGAGACGGCCAGGGGCCCCGTCGCGCGCAGGATGGCGCGGGTGACCTCGTGGTCGGGCACCCGGACGCCGATGGTGCCCCGGGTGTCGCCGAGCTCCAGGCGCAGACTGCTGTGGGCTGGCAGGATCAGGGTCAGCGGGCCCGGCCAGTACGCGCCCGCGAGCGTGCGAGCCTCCTCCGGGATGTCGCGGGCGAGCGTGTCCACCATGACGGTGTCGGCCATGAGCACCGGCGGTGGCATGTCGCGCCCACGCTGCTTGGCGTCCAGCAGGCCCTGGACCGCCGTGGCCGAGAAGGCGTCGGCGCCGATCCCGTACACGGTGTCGGTCGGCAGCACCACGCACTCCCCCGCCCTGACGGCCTTGCGCACCGCCGCGACCGCGGTGGCGAGGTCGTCGGCCGGCACCACGACGGGCTCCGGGCGGTCGTCGACCGGCTCCGGCTCCACCGCGGCCGTGGGGTCGGTCTCGGTCGTGAGCGCCTCAGGGTCGAGAGCCACAGGTGCCGGTACGGACCCCGGCGCCGGTGACGGTGCGCCAGCCTGGTCGTCCGGGGAGGCCGGCGTCTCCGACGCGCCCGGCACCCCCTCCTCCGGCAGCGCCTGGCCCTCGGGCAGCGCGGTTCCCACGGCGCTGAGGGCGGTGCTCCCGGTGCCGGAAGGCTGCTGCGAGAGGGCCTCCTCGGCCGGTGTCTGCTCCAGGTACGGGTCGGTCACCCGCCCATCCTGCCAGCACACGTCACCGCGCCTGCGTACGCTGCCCGGCATGGGAGCGAGCGTGACGCGTGAGATGGTGCTGGAGCCCATGGGTCCGGCAGGGGCCTTCGTGCTGACCGACGACAGGTGGCCACGCTGGGCGACGGCGCCAAGGTGTTCCCCGTCGTGGTCGCCGTCAACGGCGCCGACCTGCGCGTCCGGCTGGCGCGGATGGGCGGGGTGAGCTGCATCGGGCTTCGCCGCGAGCTGCGCGACCAGGCCGGCCTGGTCCTGGGCGACACCTATGGCGCCACCGTCACCCGCGACGACGCGGAGCGGGTGATCGAGGTGCTCGACGACCTGGCAGCCGCACTCGCGGAGGCGGGCCAGCGAGGGCGGTTCAACGCCCTGGCCCCGACGCAGCGGCGGGAGCTCGTGCGCGGGGTCTCAGAGGCCAAGCGGGAGACCACCCGCGCGGACCGCGTGGGCCAGACCGTGGCGATGGTCGACGCGGGCCGTACCCGCTGACGCGCGACGGCCCGGATGCTCCAGCTGCGTAACGATCCGGCATCACCTCGGTTCACCGACCGAGAAACGGTCACCTCCACTCGCCCCCAGGTGCCAGGCTGGCGCCTCACGACCACCCCGAGAAGAGGCACCATGACTTTTCAGCTGACGCGCCGAGGGGCGCTCTACGTCGCCGCCGGCACCGCAACCGCAGGACTGCTCACCGCGTGCTCGGGCACCGCCGCGGCTCCCCCGGCCCCGGGTGCCAGCGGTGGCGCCTCCGGCCCCGCCGGGCCCAAGAAGATCGACCAGGCCGCGTACGACGCCATCATCCTCGGAGGCCCCGTCGCTGACGAGGCGACCGTCAACGCCAACGCCTGGGCGAAGAAGATCAAGGCGCAGGGCTTCCTCAAGCGCGGCGGTACCGACACCGGCCCGATCTTCAGCCTGAAGGACCCGATCACCGGGCGCACCGTCGGCTTCGATGCCGGCATCAGCGACCTGCTGTCGCACTACATCACCGGCGGCAAGGACGTCTCCAAGCTGAGCCAGCTGACGCAGACCACGGTGGACACCCGCGAGACGATGCTGCAGAACAACACCGTCGACGTGGTGATCGCGACCTACACCATCACCCAGGCGCGGGCGCAGAAGGTCAGCTTCGCCGGGCCGTACTACAGCTCCGGCGCCGCCGTGCTCGTCAAGAGCGACAGCACCGTGACCTCGTACAAGGACCTGTCGGGCAAGAAGGTCGTCACCGAGACCAACTCGACGGCCCTCACGGCGATCAAGCAGTACATCCCCGACGCCGAGGTCATCACCTTCACCGAGAACGACGCCTGCGTCGCGGCGGTGGAGGACGGCCGCGCGGTGGCGTACGTGCTGGACGAGGCGATCCTGCTCTCGAACGCGCTGAAGAACTCGAAGGTGAAGGTGGTCGGCCAGCCGTTCACCACCGACCCGTACGGCGTCGGCGTCAGCAAGGCCGACCCGGCCGCCAAGGAGTTCGTGAACGGGTTCCTCACGAAGATCTTCGACTCCGGCGACTGGGTGAAGCTCTTCAAGGCGACGGTCGGCCTGTACTCGGAGGTGGCGAACCCCACCCCGCCGAAGCTCGGTTCCGCCGCAGGCAGCTGAGCCCCATCCGCGCAGCAGCGCCCCGGACGCCCCGCGCCCGGGGCGCTGCCCACCCCTGTAGGAGCTCCGCGTGATCGACATCCTGCGCAACGAGTACGGCACCATCCTCGGCGGCATCCTGGTCACCGTCGAGCTGACGGTGATCGGGTTCCTCGGCGCCATGGTCCTGGGCACCGTGATCGCCATCTTCCGGGTCAGCCCCGTCACGCCGCTGCGTGTGGTCGGGGCTGCGTACGTCGAGTTCTTCCGCAACATCCCGCTGCTCAGCCTGCTGATCCTGATCGTCTTCGGCCTGCCGAAGATCGGCATGCTGTTCCCGCTGTTCTGGTCGGGCGCGCTCGGGCTGGTGCTGTCGGGCGCCGCGTTCGTGTGCGAGACGGTGCGCTCCGGCATCAACACGGTCCCGGTCGGCCAGTCCGAGGCTGCCCGCTCGCTCGGCATGACCTTCACCCAGCAGCTCGGCGAGGTGATCCTCCCCCAGGCCTTCCGGACCATGGTGCAGCCGCTGGTGAACGTCTTCATCGGCGTGCTGATCGGCTCCTCGCTGTGCGCGGCGGTGGGTGTCGCCGACCTCACCAACATGGCCCAGCAGCTCAACATCCGCTACGCCGAGGCCGTGCTGCTGTTCCTGCTCTCGGGCGCTGTCTACCTGGTTCTCGCCCTGGGCGCGGGCGGCATCGGTGCCGCGCTGGAGCGCCGCGTGAGCGGGAAGGCCGTCCGATGAGCAACGCCACCCAGGTCCTCTTCGACACCCCAGGCCCCCGGGGCCGCTCCACCATCCGGATCACTTCGGTGGTCGTCATCCTGCTGACGGCCCTGGCCGTGTGGCTGGCCGTCCGCCAGTTCGCGGTCAACGGCCAGCTCGCGCCGGAGATGTGGAACTTCTTCCTGTACCCGGCCATCATCGCGTTCCTCGGCCAGGGCCTGCTGGGCACGTTCCTCACCACCCTGGTGGCGGCCGTGGTCAGCTTCCCGCTGGGTCTGCTGCTCGCCCTCGCCCGTCTCAGCCCCCACCCCCTCCTCCGCCGGCTCGCCACCGGGTGGATCGAGTTCTTCCGCTCCATCCCGATGCTGCTGGTCGTGTACGCATTCCTGCTGGCCCTGCCCCGGTTCGGCGTCGTGTTCCCCGTGTTCTGGATGCTCGTGATCCCGATGATCCTGGTGAGCTCGGCCTCCACAGCGGAGGTTTTCCGGGCAGGCATCAACGCCGTGGCACGCGGCCAGTGGGAGGCGGCCGAGTCCCTGGGCATGGAGCGAGGCGCGGTGCTCACCAGTGTCGTGCTGCCGCAGGCGTTCCGCATCGTCGTGCCCAACCTGCTCACCCAGCTGGTCTCGCTGCTGAAGGACTCCACCCTGGGCTTCGTCGTCAGCTACCCCGAGCTCATGCAGCAGGGCAAGTCGCTGTCCAGCTACTACGGCTATCTCATCCAGACCTACCTCGTGATCGCCGTGATCTACGTGGTGATCAACTTGGCGCTGACGCGGCTGGCTCACCGGCTCCAGGTCCGAAGCACGCGCCGCGTGGCCTCCACCAGGGGCGGTCGTCGCCGCCTCGCCCAGCAGCCTCTCGCGGAGTAGGAGTCTCGCCCATGTGCCGCCTTCTCGGTGTCACCAGCCGTCACCACGGTCATCTCGCAGACACGGTCGGCTCGCTCGACCAGCTCACCGCGCTCTCGCGCAAGCACTGCGACGGCTGGGGCGCGGCCTGGCGTACGGCCGACGGGGCGGTGGCGACCGCCCACAGCCCGGTGGCCGCGTTCGAGGACGAGGCGTACGCCCGCATGCTGGTCGAGGTCGACAGCGACCAGGTGCTGGTCCACCTGCGGCGCGCCTCGCCGGGCATCCCGGTGCTGCTGGAGAACTGTCACCCCTTCACCGAGGGCGGGGTGTCGTTCGCCCACAACGGGCAGTTCCCGGTGACCGAGCGGCTGCTGGCCTGGTGCGAGGAGGCCGGGGTGCGGCCGCGCCAGGGCACGACCGACTCCGAGCTGTACTTCGGGCTGGTCCTGCACCACAGCCGCAACCTGCCCTGGCACGAGGCGCTGGCCGCGGCCGCCCGGCAGATCACCAGCGACCTGTGGGTCGACGACCCCACCGACGACCCGGAGGCGCTGAACGCGATCCTGATCACCCCGGAGGCGATGTACGCCTACGCCCAGTCGCAGCCCAAGAAGCTCCGGCCCGACTCCGAGACCGACACGTACGAGCTGCGGATGCTGGAGACCGACGACTCCGTGGTGTTCGCCTCCACGCACTGGGACCTGCCCGGGTCGCGCCCGCTGCCGGATCGCCACGTGATGCAGGTGGACCGCGGCACCCTGGCCGTCACCGACCACGGCCTGATCCCGCTGGGCTGATCGTCGAGGACGGGCTGGGCCTCAGACCCGGGTCGCGGTCACGAACCGCCAGCGGTCGGTGAGGTCCCGGTGGTCGCGCACCGACCCGTACGCCCCGTGCCGCGCGAACAGCGCCACCACCGCCTTGTGCTGCACCTCGGCGTGCTCGGCGGCCAGCAGGCCCCCGGGGCGCAGCAGCCGGGCCGCCACACGGGCCACCACGTGCATCGCGTCGAGGCCGTCGTCGCCGGAGAACACTGCCATCTTGGGGTCGTGGTCACGCACGTCGGCGGGCACGGACTCCCAGGCGGTCAGCGGCACGTACGGGGGGTTCACCACCACCAGGTCGACGGTGCCGTCGAGCTCGGGCAGCGCGCCAGCCATGTCGGCCTCCACGACCTCGACGCCGCTGCCGCGCAGGTTGGTGAGCAGGTACGGGATCGCGTCCTCCGACAGCTCGACCGCGTACTGCTCCAGCCCCGGCCGCTCCTCGGCTAGCGCCTTGCTGATGACCCCGGAGCCGGCGCACAGCTCCACCACGCGTACCGGCCCGGCGGGCAGCGCGTCCAGGCACCAGCCGACCATCGCCTCGGTCTCCGGCCGCGGCACGAAGACGCCGGGCCCGACCGTGACAGTGGTGTGCCGGAAGTGCGCGACGCCGGTGACGTGCTGCACGGGCTCCCCCGCCGCGCGGCGGGCCACGGCCGCGTCCAGCCGCGCGCAGGTCTCCTCGTCGAGCGGGCCTGCCAGCGGCAGCCGGCCCGGCTCGACGCCGAGGGCGTACGCGACCAGGGTCCGCGCCTCCGCGTCAGGAGACGTGCTCCCCGCCAGGGCGGCTCGCGCGCCGCGTACGGCGTCGCCGACCGAGCGCACCGCTCAGCTCTCGCCGACGTGGGCGAGGCGGTCGGCCAGGTCGGCCTCCTGCAGCGCCTCCAGCAGGGGCTGCAGGTCGCCGTTCATCACGCCGTCGAGGTTGTGCGCCTTGAACCCGATGCGGTGATCGGCGATGCGGTTCTCGGGGAAGTTGTAGGTGCGGATGCGCTCGGACCGGTCGACCGTGCGCACCTGCGACTTGCGGGCCGCCGACGCGGCGCTCGCGGCCTCCTCCTCGGCGGCGGCGAGCAGCCGGGCGCGCAGCACGCGCATGGCCGACTCCTTGTTCTGCAGCTGGGAGCGCTCGTTCTGGCAGGAGACCACGATGCCGCTGGGCAGGTGGGTGATGCGCACGGCCGAGTCGGTGGTGTTGACGCCCTGGCCACCCTTGCCGCTGGAGCGGTAGACGTCGATGCGCAGGTCGTCGTCGGCGATCTCGATCTCGTCGGCGTCGTCGGTGTCGGGCATCACCAGCACGCCGGCGGCAGAGGTGTGGATGCGGCCCTGCGACTCGGTCACCGGCACCCGCTGCACGCGGTGCACGCCGCCCTCGAACTTCAGCACCCCGTACGGCATCTGGTCGGGATCGCCCGCGGAGCTGGCCTTGACCGCGACGGTGACCGACTTGTAGCCGCCGAGGTCGGTGTCCTGGGTGTCGAGCACCTCGACCCTCCAGCCGCGCGCCTCGGCGTACCGGGCGTACATGCGGAACAGGTCGCCCGCGAATAGCGCCGACTCCTCGCCTCCCTCGCCCGACTTGATCTCCAGGATGGCGTCGGCGGAGTCGTTGGGGTCGCGGGGTGCGAGCAGGCGGGTCAGCCGCTCGGTCGCGGCGCTCAGCTGCTCCTCCAGGCCGGGGACCTCGCCGGCGAACGACTCGTCCTCGGCGGCGAGCTCACGCGCCGCGGCCAGGTCGTCGGTGAGGCGGGCGTGGTCGGCGAGCGCCTTCACGACCGGGGTGAGCTCGGCGTACCGGCGGCCCAGCCGCCGGGCCAGTGCCATGTCGGCGTGCGTCGCGGGGTCGGCCAGGCGACGCTCGATGTCGGCGTGCTCGGCGACCAGCGCGTCAGTGCCCTCGGCCATGCTGACCTCTTCCTCCTGCGGGGGCGGACGTGAAAACAGGCACCGGGGCCGACCCAGCTGGGCCGACCCCGGTGCCCGGGATGCGTGCTACTTGCCGTCCTTCTTCGCGTACATGCGCTCGAAGCGGGCGACGCGGCCGCCGGTGTCGAGGATCTTCTGCTTGCCCGTGTAGAACGGGTGGCAGGCGGCGCAGACCTCGGTGTGGATGCGCCCGCTCTCGGCGGTGGACCGGGTGGTGAACGAGTTGCCGCAGCTGCAGACGACCTGCGTCTCGTTGTACTGCGGGTGGATGCCCTGCTTCATGCTGTCTCCTGTCGTGCGGCCGGGTCGCCCTGGGTCTGACGAGCGGTGGATGAACGCTCGGGCGTGAACCGGTACCAGCCGTTCATTATCCCCCCGTCCGGGGAGAAGACCAAATCTCAGGGGCGGGTCGCCACGACCTCCCACCAGCGGCTCTGGGTGACGTCCTCGACGGAGTCGACGGTGAGCCCCGCGTCGGCGATCCCCTGCAGCTCGTCGGCGTGACGGGCCAGGGCGGCCCGTCCACGGCCTGGCCTTGATCGGCCAAGCACCGCACGAAGAGCGTGCCACCCTCGGCCACCGTCGCAGCGATCGCGGGGTACGACTCTCGCCGCTGGTCCGGCAGCGCCGAGAACGTCTCCAGCCACGCCACGATGCAGGTGCTGGGCCGCAGGCGGGCCCAGGGCACCGAGGCCAGGTCGTCCCCCGGCCTGGGCATAGATGCGCTCGAAGCGATCCGTCACGCGCTGGGCGTGGTCCGGCTGATCTGCACCAGGAAGTCGTGGTTGGAGGTGGACTTGCGCAGCTGCTTGAGCAGCATCTCGATGCCGGCCGTGGTCTCCATGCCGGAGAGCACCCGGCGCAGCTTCCAGATGATGGCCAGCTCCTCACGGCCCAGCAGCAGCTCCTCGCGACGCGTGCTGGAGGCGTCGACGTCGATGGCCGGGAAGATGCGCTTGTCGGCGAGGTCACGGCGCAGCCGCAGCTCCATGTTGCCGGTGCCCTTGAACTCCTCGAAGATCACGTCGTCCATGCGCGACCCGGTCTCGATGAGCGCCGTGGCCAGGATGGTGAGCGAGCCGCCGTTCTCGATGTTGCGGGCGGCGCCGAAGAACTTCTTGGGCGGGTAGAGCGCCGCGGAGTCCACGCCACCGGAGAGGATGCGGCCGGACGCGGGCGCGGCCAGGTTGTACGCACGGCCCAGACGCGTGATGCCGTCGAGCAGCACCACCACGTCCTTGCCCGCCTCGACCAGGCGCTTGGCGCGCTCGATGGCGAGCTCGGCGATGGTGGTGTGGTCGTCGGCCGGGCGGTCAAACGTCGAGGCGATGACCTCGCCTGACACGGTGCGCTCGAAGTCGGTGACCTCCTCGGGACGCTCGTCGACCAGCACCACCATGAGGTGCACCTCGGGGTTGTTGGTCGCGATCGCGTTGGCGATGGACTGCATCACCATCGTCTTGCCCGCCTTGGGCGGGGACACGATGAGGCCGCGCTGGCCCTTGCCGATCGGGGCCACGATGTCGATGATCCGGCCGATCATGTTGACCGGCGTGGTCTCGAGCTTCAGGCGCTCCTGCGGGTAGAGCGGGGTGAGCTTCATGAACTCAGGCCGGTTGCGGGCCGCCTCCGGCTCGCCGCCGTTCACCGTCTGGAGGGAGACCAGCGGGTTGAACTTCTCCTTGCGCTCCCCCTCGCGCTGCTGGCGGATCTCGCCGGTGACCACGTCACCCTTGCGCAGCCCGAAGCGGCGCACCATCGACAACGACACGTACGCATCGTTCGGGCCCGGCAGGTAGCCGTCGGTGCGCACGAAGGCGTAGTTGTCGAGGACGTCGAGGATGCCGCGGACCGGCACGACCACGTCGCCCTCCGAGACCGTCGGCTCGGCCTCGAAGCCGGGCATCCCGCCACCCTGGCCGGAGCGCTGGCGTCGGTTCTGCCGGTCACGGTTGCGGCGACGGCGGCCGCGGCGGCCGCCCTCGGCCTCGTCGACGTCGGTGCGGCTCGCTCCGTCGTCGG
>CAKZHP010000116.1 GCA_936924635.1 uncultured Propionibacteriaceae bacterium | reverse complement strand
GCCGTCGCCGCAGGCGTGCTCACCGCCCTGGTCGCCGCGGCCGTGGCGCTGACCACGGCCCTCGTCCAGGGGCGTGGCCGGATCGCGGCTCTGACCGCGGCGCTGGGGCCCGACCCGGTGGGGGCCGTCGTGCTGATGATCGGCCAGCTCGCGTACCTGCCGAACCTGCTCCTGTGGTCCGTCGCCTGGGTGACCGGGTCGGGGATCGCGCTGGGCGACGCCTCCCTGGTCTCGCCGGCAGCGACCCAGCTGGGCCTGTTGCCGGGGATCCCGGTGCTGGGTGCGGTCCCCGAACCGAGCGCAGGCCGGTGGGTGCTGCTGCTCTGGCTGGCGGGCGGGGCTGCCTCGGGAGCCGTCTCGGCCGTCGTGGCCGTCGCTCCCCGCCGACGGGCCCGCATGGATGAGACCGCCCTGGTCGGCGGCCTCGCCGGAGTGGTCACCGGGGTGGCCCTCACCGCCCTGGTGTCGGTCTCGCGAGGTGCCCTCGGCGTGGCTCGGATGACCGCCCTGGGGCCGCGGATGCCCGAGCTGTTCGTGCTGTCGTGCTCGCTGCTGGGCATCTCCGGTGTGGTGACCGGCCTTGTCATGGGGCTGTGGGCATGGGCGCGGGGGCGTGGTCACGACGACCCGGGCGATGGTGAGGAAGACGTCACCCGTACGCTGTCGCGACCTGCTCCCGGCGACGAGGGCGAGGCGACGGCGCCGGTAGGGTAGCCGCGTGAAGCAGACCTCGGCCCTGCGGGTGGTGATCCTCCTGTCGGGCTCGGGCACCCTGCTGCAGTCGGTGCTCGATGCCGTGGTCGGCGACTCCCTGCCTGTCGAGGTCGTCGCCGTGGGTTCCGACCGGCGCTCCGCGTACGGGCTGGAGCGGGCGCGTACGGCCGGGGTGCCGACCTTCGTGCACCCTCTGCGTGCCGGGGCCGACCGTGGGCAGTGGGACGCCGGGCTGGCCGAGAAGGTCGCCGGGTACCAGCCGGATCTCGTGGTCTCCGCGGGGTTCATGCGGTTGGTGGGGCCGGCCTTCCTGGCCCGGTTCGCCGGCCGGATGATCAACACCCATCCAGCTCTGCTGCCGTCGTTCCCCGGCGCGCACGGCGTGCGCGACGCGCTCGCGCACGGCGTCAAGGTCACCGGCTGCACGGTCTTCGTCGTCGACGAGGGGGTCGACACCGGCCGCATCCTCGCCCAGGAGCCCGTACGCGTGCTGCCGGACGACACCGAGGACTCCCTCCACGAACGCATCAAGGTCGTCGAGCGGCAGCTGCTCGTCGACACGCTCCGCCACCTTGCCGAAGAGAGGCAGTCATGACCCAGATCCCCATCCGCCGGGCGCTCGTCTCCGTGTACGACAAGACGGGGCTCGCGGAGCTCGGCGCCGCCTTGTCCAGCCACGGCGTGGTCGTGGTCTCCACCGGCAGCACCGCCGCGCGGCTGCGCGAGGCGGGCGTCGACGTCACGGAGGTGGCCGACCTCACCGGCTTCCCCGAGTGCCTCGACGGCCGCGTGAAGACGCTGCACCCGAAGGTGCACGCCGGGATCCTCGCCGACCGTCGCCTCGACAGCCACGTGCAGCAGCTCGAAGAGCTGGGCGTCGAGCCGTTCGACGTGGTGGTCAGCAACCTGTACCCGTTCACGCAGACCGTGGCCAGCGGCGCGAGCGTCGACGAGTGCGTCGAGCAGATCGACATCGGTGGCCCCTCGATGGTCCGCGCGGCCGCCAAGAACCACCCGTCGGTCGCGATCGTCACCTCGCCGTCGCAGTACCCGGCGCTGGTCGCCGCGCTCGCCGCCGGCGGCTTCACCCTGGAGCAGCGCCGTGAGCTGGCGGTCGCGGCATTCAGCCACACCGCCGCGTACGACGTCGCGGTGGCGACCTGGATGGGCGGGGCGCTGACCGAGACGGCCGAGGAGTTCCCGCCGTTCCTGGGGGTCACGTACGAGAAGGCGGGCACGCTGCGCTACGGCGAGAACTCGCACCAGGCCGCCGCCCTCTACACCAGGCCCGGCGGTCAGGGGCTGGCGCAGGCCGAGCAGCTGCACGGCAAGGAGATGAGCTACAACAACTACACCGACGGCGACGCCGCGTACCGCGCCGCGTACGACTTCGCAGAGCCTGCCGTGGCGATCATCAAGCATGCCAACCCGTGCGGGATCGCCGTGGGCGCCGACGTCGCCGAGGCTCATCGCAAGGCGCACGAGTGCGACCCGGTGTCGGCGTTCGGCGGTGTGATCGCCACCAACCGCCCCGTGAGCGTGGCGATGGCCCAGCAGGTCGCCGACGTGTTCACCGAGGTGGTGATCGCCCCGGGCTACGAGGACGGCGCCGTCGAGGCGCTGACGAAGAAGAAGAACGTACGGCTGCTCGTGGCGCCTGCGTACACGGCACCGGCGCAGGAGCTGAAGCAGGTCTCCGGCGGCATGCTCGCCCAGCAGCCCGATGGCCTGGACGCCCCCGGTGACGACCCGTCCGGCTGGGAGCTGAAGGCCGGGGCCGCTGCCGACGAGCAGACCCTCGCCGACCTCGCGTTCGCCTGGCGCGCCTGCCGAGCCGTGAAGTCGAACGCCATCCTGCTCGCCGCCGGCGGTGCCTCGGTGGGCGTCGGCATGGGCCAGGTGAACCGGGTCGACTCCTGCCGCCTCGCGGTGGAGCGGGCGGGGGAGCGGGCCCGGGGCTCGGTCGCCGCGTCCGACGCCTTCTTCCCGTTCGCCGACGGGCCGGGCATCCTCATCGAGGCCGGGGTCACGGCGATCGTGGAGCCGGGCGGTTCCGTACGTGACGACGAGACCATCGCCGCGTGCGAGGCCGCCGGCGTCGCCCTGTACTTCACCGGCACCCGCCACTTCTTCCACTAGGAGCGTCATGCCTGCTCAGCTGCTCGACGGCAAGGCCGTCGCCAAGGAGATCCGCGCCGACCTCAAGCGTCGCGTCGCCGCGCTCGCCGCGCAGGGCGTCACGTGCGGTCTCGGCACCGTGCTGGTGGGTGACGACCCGGCCAGCCACTCGTACGTGGCGGGCAAGCACCGCGACTGCGCCCAGGTGGGCATCGAGTCGATCCGGGTGGACCTGCCCGCCGACGCGTCCGCCGCCCAGGTGGAGGAGGCCATCGGGCACCTCAACAACGACCCGCGGTGCACCGGCTATATCGTGCAGCTGCCGCTGCCGAAGCACCTCGACGACACCTGGGCGCTGGGCCTGATCGACCCCGACAAGGACGCCGACGGCCTGCACCCGGTCAGCCTGGGCAAGCTGGTGCTCGGCATCCCGGCGCCGCTGCCCTGCACGCCGCGCGGCGTGGTGGAGCTGCTGCGGCGCTACGACGTGCCGCTGGCCGGTGCGCACGTGGTCGTCGTGGGCCGCGGCACCACGGTGGGCCGGCCGATCGGGCTGCTGCTCACGCGGCGTACGGAGAACGCGACCGTCACCCTGTGCCACACCGGCACCCGCGACCTGCCGTCGCTGGTGCGCCAGGCCGACATCGTGATCGGCGCCGCCGGCTCGCCGGGGCTCATCACCGGCGACATGCTGAAGCCGGGCGCGGTGGCCGTGGACGTGGGCATCAGCCGCACCGAGGCCGGTCTCGCCGGCGACCTGCACGAGTCGGTGCGCGAGGTGGCGTCGTACATCGCTCCCGTGCCCGGCGGGGTCGGGCCGATGACGCGCGCCATGCTGCTCACCAACGTCGTCGAGCGGGCCGAAGCGGGGGCTTGAATGTCCACGGGGGGCGTGCCGCTGGAGGAACGGCCAGGGGTCGTCGCCATGGCGCGGCGGCAGTGGGCGTGGTTTCTCACGGTGGCGCTGTTCCTGGCTGGCGCCGTGTACACGGCCCTCCCGCCCGGTCACTGGCGCCGCGGCAGCGCGGTGATGGGCGGCGCGCTCGTGGTCGGCGCGCTGCTGCGCGGGGTGCTGCGCGACCGTGCCGGCCTGCTGGTGGTCCGGTCTCGCTGGGCCGACGTGCTGCTGATGCTGACGGTGGGCGCCGGGATCTTGGTCCTCGCGTTCTGGGTGCCCGCACTGCGGCCGACGATCGACAGGTAGCGCTCCGTACGCCCCGCCCGGACGCCACGAGGCAGAGACGACGACAGCCCGCCGGCATCACCGGCGGGCTGTCGCGTCGAACCTGGCCTCAGATCAGGCCGAGCTCCGTCACTGCGTTCTTCTCGTCCTGCAGCTCGGCGACGGAGGCGTCGATCTTGCCGCGGGAGAAGTCGTTGATCTCCAGGCCCTGGACGATCTCGTAGTCGCCGCCCTTGGTCGTACGGCAAGGGAACGAGGAGATGATGCCCTCAGGCACCCCGTACGAGCCGTCCGACGGCACCGCCATCGAGACCCAGGAGTCGTCGGTGGTGCCCAGCAGCCAGTCGTGCATGTGCTCGACGGTGGCGTTGGCCGCCGACGCCGCCGACGACGAGCCACGGGCCTCGATGATGGCCGCGCCGCGCTTGGCGACGGTCGGGATGAAGGTGCTCTCCAGCCACTGCTGGTCGTTCACGGCCTCGGCCGCGTTCTTGCCGTCGACCTTGGCGTTGAACAGGTCGGGGTACTGGGTGGCGCTGTGGTTGCCCCAGATCGTGATGTCGCTGATCGAGGTCACCGGCACGCCCAGCTTGGCGGCGAGCTGCGCCGTGGCCCGGTTGTGGTCGAGGCGGGTGAGGGCGTTGAAGCGATCCTTGGGGATGTCGGGCGCGTTGCTCATCGCGATCAGGGCGTTGGTGTTGGCCGGGTTGCCGGTCACCAGGACCCGTACGTCGTCAGCCGCGTGGTCGTTGAGGGCCTTGCCCTGCGCGGTGAAGATCGCGCCGTTGGCGCTGAGCAGGTCGCCGCGCTCCATGCCGGCTGTACGCGGCCGCGCGCCCACCAGCATCGCCGCGTTGGCGCCCTCGAAGATCGTGTTGGCGTCGTCGCCGATCTCGATCTTGGACAGCAGCGGGAAGGCGCAGTCATCGAGCTCCATGACGACGCCCTCGAGCGCCTTCAGGGCCGGGGTGATCTCGAGCAGCCGCAGCTCCACCGGCTGGTCCGGGCCGAGCAGGGCGCCGCTGGCGATGCGGAACAGCAGCGAGTAGCAGATCTGGCCGGCCGCACCCGTGACGGCGACCTTGACAGGGGTTGAGGACACGATTCTGAGCTCCTTCGCGAGACGTACGGATGACGCTATCAGCGCTGGCCCGGCGCCGAACCGTCAGAGCGTGACGCGGAGGATCTTGTCGTCGTCCGGCCCGGGGGAGACCCGGCCGTCACGGTTGCTCGTGGTCACCCAGAGGCTGCCGTCGGGAGCCGCGGCGACCGTACGCAGCCGCCCGTGCTCACCGGCGAAGAGCGCCGTCGGCTGCCCGGCGGTCGCCCCCTGGAGAGGGATCTGGAACAGGCAGCGGCCCATGAGCGCCGCCACGTACGCATGACCGCGCGTGATCGCCAGCCCCGAGGGCGACGACGTCGACGTGGGTGACCAGGTGACTGCGGGTGCGACGTACGCGGGGTCGTTCGACGCACCCTCGACCGCCGGCCAGCCGTAGTTGCCGCCCGGTGTGATGAGGTTCAGCTCGTCGGACGCCTTCTCGCCGAACTCGCTCGACCACAGGCGACCCTCGGCGTCGTACGCGAGCCCCTGCGCGTTGCGGTGCCCGTAGCTCCACACGTGGGTGCCGAACGGGTTGCCCGGCGCGGGCTGGCCGTCAGTGGTGATCCGGAGGATCTTGCCGGCCAGCGATGCCTTGTTCTGCGCGCGCGAGCCGACACCCGCGTCGCCGGTCGTCACCAGCAGGGTCTGGTCGGGGGTCATGAGCAGCCGGCCGCCGTTGTGGAAGGTGGCGCGGGGGATGCCGGTCAGCACCGGCTCGGAAGCGCCGAGGCGACCGCCGGCGACGCTGATCCGGACCACCCGGTTGTCGTCAGCGGTCGACAGGTACGCGTACAGGACGGACGGGTCGCGCCCGTCCAGAACGAGGCCGAGCAGGCCGCCCTCGCCGCTCCCCGTCGGCGCCTGGACGCCCGGCACCGTGCCCAGCGGCGTGACACCGCCCGCCGGGGTGATGCGGAGGATCCGGCCGGAGTTCCGCTCCGAGACCAGCGCGTCGCCACCGGGGAGGAACGTCAGCCCCCAGGGCACCTCCAGCCCTGAGGCGATGGTCCCGGCCACCTGTGGGTTGGGCGGGCCGGCCGGTGGGGTGGCCGGGCTGCTGGGCGCCAGCGAGGTCGGCGCGGGGGAGACCGACGTGCCAGACGAGGGGGCGGGCACGCTGGGCGAGGGGGTCCGTGCGGAGGTCGTCGACGACGAGCACCCGGCGACCAGCCCGCCGCCGGCGAGGCCGGCGAGCATCAGAAGATGGCGTCGGGCAAGGGGAGATTCCATGGACTGACTCTGTCACGCCCACCTGTGCCGGGCCGTGCCGTGGTCGCGCGGCAACCACGACGTGCGCAGAGGGGCCCGCCTGTGCGGAGGGACGTCGGCGGGCGGTCGGCCGTGGGACCTGCATCCTCTGGTCGTGGGGCGCATCACGTGCCAGATGTGGCGCGTGGTGTTGCCAGGAGCCAGAGGATGCAGGTCGACCCCCGTCGAGCCGCCCGGCGGGAGCGGCTAGTGTCGGAGACGTGCGCCTCATCCTCATCCGCCACGGGCAGACACAGTCCAACATCGACCGGCTCCTCGACACCGGCCACCCCGGTGCGCCGCTGACCGGGCATGGTCTGGGGCAGGCCGACGCGCTCGTCGAGAAGCTTGCGGGTGAGCAGATCCAGGCCGTGTACGCCTCCGACCTGCTGCGCGCCCAGCAGACGGCGACCCCGCTGGCCGAGCACCTCGGAGTGCCCCTGGTCACTCATGCCGGGCTCCGCGAGATCTTCGCCGGCGAGGACGACATGGCGACCGACTGGGCACCGTACGTCGCGATGCTCGACGCCTGGGGCGACGCCCCTGACACGCGGCTGGCGGGCGGCGAGAGCGGGGCGGAGTTCCTCGCGAGGTTCGATGCCGCGGTCGCCGAGGTCGTGGACTCCGGGGTCGAGTGCGCCGCCCTGGTCAGCCATGGGGCCGCCATGCGCGTGTGGGTGCTGGCCCGGGCCGAGAACGTCGATGCAGCCGCAGCCCGCGAGTACCGTCTCGACAACACCGACGCGCTGGTCCTGGAGGGTGGCGGCGAGTCCTGGCGGCTGCTGCGCTGGGCCGACCTCGACGTCTGACAGCCGCACGGGCGCGTACGCACGCAGACGTGCCCACACCCCACCAGGCGGAGGCCGGTGATTTGGACGTGAGGCCCGGACGTAGTACGGTAGCGCCGCTAACCTCTCGAAGGGACGATCGTGCTGATGTGGCGCTGCCTGGTCATCGACCTGGCCCGTGCATCCGTCTGCCGCTGCCTCTGAGCTCCCCGCCCGTCACCGGGCACCCCTGAGCCGTACCCCGCCAAGCCAAGCCTTGCCTTCGGCCTGAGCCCGCGCACGTGTGCAGGTCTCCGCCTCGACCACGTGCCCCATGTCCGGTGCGCTGCGCACCATCTCGCACGTCCACCCTCAGGAGACCCATGTCCACCACCGTTCCGGAGACCACCCGGAAGAGGCCTGTCGTCCCGTTCTGGGCGCAGGTCCTGATCGGCCTCGCCGTCGGCCTCGCCCTCGGCCTGGTCGCCCGTACCTACTCGCTGCCGTGGCTCGTCACCACGCTGACCACGGTCGGCAACATCTTCGTGCAGCTGCTGCGCGTGCTTGTCGTGCCGCTGGTGCTCACCGCCCTGATCGTCTCGATCACGCAGCTGCGCCAGGTCAACAATGCAGCCCGGCTGGCTGCGCAGACCCTGCTCTGGTTCGCCATCACGGCCGCGATCTCGGTCGTCATCGGCATCGGCCTGGGCCTGCTCACCAACCCCGGTGGCAACGCCACGCTGAGCACGGCCGGCGCCAAGGCGCCCGCCACCCAGGGCAGCTGGCTCGACTTCCTGAAGTCGATCGTCCCCGCCAACATCTTCGGCATCGAGGCATCGTCCAAGGCCACCGCCGCCGGCGCGAACGTCGCCGTCACCACCTCCCTCAGCTTCAACGTGCTGCAACTGGTCGTGCTCGGCATCGTCATCGGCGCCGCCGCCCTCGCGGTCGGTGAGAAGGCCCACCCGTTCATCTCGTTGTCGAAGTCGGCGCTGGAGATCTTCCAGAAGCTCACCTGGTGGGTGATCCGCCTCGCCCCGATCGGCTCCGCGGCCCTGATCGGCAAGGCCGTCGCCACGTACGGCTGGGACGCGCTGAAGCCCCTCGGTGTCTTCACCATCGACGTCTACGTGGGCTGCGCCCTGGTGCTGTTCGGGCTCTACCCGGCCCTGCTGAAGCTCCACGGGCTGTCGCCGGTGCGCTTCTTCAAGGGCGCCTGGGAGGCCATCACGCTGGCGTTCGTCTCCCGCTCCAGCGTCGGCACCCTGCCCGTCACCCGCCGCGACACGATCGACAAGCTGGGCGTGCCCAGCGAGTACGCCTCGTTCGCGGTACCGCTGGGCGCGACTACCAAGATGGACGGCTGCGCCGCGATCTACCCGGCCCTCGCCGCCATCACCGTCGCCCAGCTGTTCGGCATCGACCTGCAGCTCAGTCACTACCTGCTGATCGCGTTCGTCTCGGTCGTCGGCTCCGCCGCCACCGCGGGCCTCACGGGCGCGATCGTCATGCTCACGCTGACGCTGTCGACCCTCGGTCTCCCCCTGGAGGGCGTCGGCCTGCTGCTGGCGATCGACCCGATCCTCGACATGATCCGCACGGCCACCAACGTGGCCGGCCAGGCACTGGTGCCGGTGATCGTCGCCAAGCGCAACAACATCCTCGACGAGGCTGTCTACAACGGCACCTCGCGCCCCGCCGCGGACGCCCCCGTGGAGCGGGAGCTCGCCACGGTCTGACCGGCCGCGACTCCCGTACGCAGACGCCGGGCACCCCTCCTCAGGGTGCTCGGCGTCTGTCACGTCCAGCGACGGTTCGCACAGGCATGGCGCCCATGGCTGACGGCCCCGGCCCGCATCATCACATCCGATCCACCCGTCCAGACGGCTTCGACGAACAGGAACGGATGTGAGGCTGCGGTACGGGGGTCACGAGCAGCCCGGACGGGCCAGGCCGCGGGGGCAGCCGGGGTCGCTCGGGGGAGCAGCCGGGGAAGTTCGCTGGGGACGAGCAGCTCGGGAAACGACAGACGCCCCCGGTCACCATCGGGTGACCGGGGGCGCTGCGCTGCGAGCCGGGTCGGCTCAGTGGATGATGGCCTGCTCGGTGCCGACACCGGTGAGGGAGCGGACCTCCATCTCGGCCTGCTTCTGGGGGTTGGTCTCGTTCGAGGTGAGCGTGCCGATGATGCCGAGGAGGAACCCGACGGGCACCGACACGATGGCCGGGTTTGACAGCGGGAACCAGCCCAGGTGCACGTTGGGCAGCATCGCCGACGCCAACGGGGCGGTGGAGCCCAGCGGCGCCATCACGGCCGGCGAGAACGCGATCAGCACCAGCGCGGTGATGAGGCCGCCGTAGATCGACCACACTGAGCCGCGGGTGTTGAATCGCTTCCAGTAGAGCGAGAACAGGATCGAGGGCAGGTTCGCCGACGCCGCGACGGCGAACGCCAACGAGACCAGGAACGCCACGTTGAGCGACTTGGCAGCGATGCCACCCACGATCGCGAGGGCACCGATCACCAGCACGGTGATCCGGGCGACCTTCACCTCCTGGGCCGGATCGACCTTCCCGTCCTTCAGCACGGCGTTGTAGATGTCGTGCGCGAACGACGCCGACGCGGTGATGGCGAGCCCGGCCACGACCGCGAGGATGGTGGCGAAGGCCACGCCCGAGATCAGCGCCAGCACGATGGTGCCGGCGGTGCCGCCGCCGGGCAGGAAGTACGCGAGAGCCGGAGCCGCCGCGTTCGACCTGCCCGGGAGCCCGTTGATCGCCTTGGCGCCGACGAGTGCCGCGGCGCCGTACCCGAGAACCAGCGTGAACACGTAGAACGCGCCGATGAGGCCGATGGCCCAGCTCACCGAGCGGCGGGCCTCCTTGGCCGTGGGCACCGTGTAGAAGCGCATCAGCACGTGCGGCAGACCGGCCGTGCCGAACACCAGGGCGATCGCCAGCGAGACGAACCCGAGCTTGTTGGACCCGTACTGGGCCATCGGGTTGAGGAGCTTGCCGCCCGAGCCCGGGGTGTCGGCGTTGGCCTTGTCGACGGCCGCGCCCATCACCGAGGACAGGTTGAACCCGAACTTGCCGAGCACCCACAGGGTGAGGACACCGGCGCCGAGGATGAGCAGCACGGCCTTGATCATCTGCACCCAGGTGGTGCCCTTCATGCCACCGATCAGCACGTAGGCGATCATCACGACACCCACAACCGCGATCACCACGTCCTGCGCCAGCGAGCTCTTCAGGCCGAGCAGCAGGGACACCAGACCACCCGCGCCCGCCATCTGCGCCAGCAGGTAGAAGAAGCTCACGGCCAGGGTGGAGAGGGCGGCCGCCATCCGTACGGGCTTGTTCTGCATGCGGAAGCTGAGCACGTCGGCCATCGTGTACTTGCCGGTGTTGCGCAACGGCTCGGCGACGAGCAGCAGGGCGAACAGCCAGGCGACGAGGAAGCCGATGGAGTAGAGGAGACCGTCGTAGCCGTACAGGGCGACGGCGCCGGCGATGCCCAGGAACGAGGCGGCGGAGAGGTAGTCGCCAGCGATCGCGAGGCCGTTCTGGCGGCCGGAGAACGCGGCGCCGCCGGTGTAGAACTCCTTGCCCGACTTGCGGGTGGCGCCGGTCGAGACCCGGATCACGATGGTGAGGGTGACGACGACGAAGACGACGAAGATCGCGATGTTGACCCACGGGTTGCCGAGGCTCATCGGGCGCTCCCCTCCAGATCGGCGCGGATGGAGGAGGCGATCGGGTCGATCTCGTTGCGCGCGTGACGGATGTACAGCCAGGTGATGAGGAACGTGCTCACGAACTGCAGCAGGCCCAGCAGCAGACCGATGTTGAGGTTGCCGATGACGGGGGTGCTCATGAACGACACGGCATACGTCGAGAGCAGCACGTAGGCGAAGTACCAGGCCAGGAAGGCGGCCGTCATGGGGAAGGCGAAGCGCCGGAACTTCCCTCGCAGGGCAGCGAACTCCTCGGAGGCCTGCACCCTCTCGAAGTCAGCGGCGGTGGGCGCCGCCCGCCCGGTGTCGTCCAGCTCGGGGAGCGGGCTGTGATCAGGGGGGAGATCGTTCTCGGGATCTCGCGGGTGCTGCGGGTCGACCATGTGCCGCCTCCTTGCGTCGTTGCTGATGGCGAGCGCAATCTAACGGTGGGCGACGAGCGATGTACGCATCCGGGCCGAAACCCGCCGTCGGCGCCGCGGAGCCGCTGCCCGCGGCGGGGGGGATCAGTCGAAGATGATGGTGCGGCTGCCGTCGACGAGCACGCGGCGCTCTGCGTACAGACGGACGGCCGACGACAGCGTGAGCGACTCGGCATCCTGCCCGATCGCGATCAGCTCGGGCACCGAGCGGGAGTGGCTCACGCGGGTGACGTTCTGCTCGATGATCGGCCCCTCGTCGAGGTCGGTGGTGACGAAGTGCGCCGTCGCACCGATGAGTTTCACGCCGCGTGCGTGGGCCTGCCGGTAGGGGTTCGCGCCCTTGAAGCCGGGCAGGAACGAGTGGTGGATGTTGATGGCCCGCCCGGCGAGGAACTCGCACAGTTCTGGCGACAGGATCTGCATGTAGCGCGCGAGCACCACCAGCTCGATGTCGTGGGTCTCGCAGAGCTCACGGATGTGGGCTTCGACGTCTGCCTTGGTGTCCTTGGTGACGACCCGCTGCTCGAACGGCACCCCGTAGAACTCGGCCAGCGGCCGGAGCACGTCGTGGTTCGCGAGCACCAGCGGCACCTCGATCGGCAGCTGGCCCGCGCGCTGCCGGAACAGCAGGTCGTTGAGGCAGTGGCCGGCCTTGGAGGCGAGGATCAACGTACGCATCCGGCGACCGACCTCGTCGACCTCGATGTGGGCGTCGAGCTGGGCGCGCACCGCGTCGAGGTGCTGCTCCAGGTCGGACCGCTCGGCGTGCGAGACCTGGACGCGCATGAAGAAGGTCTCGGTCTCGTCGGAGTAGAACTGCTGCGACTCGGTGATGTTGCCGCCGGCCGCGACGATCGCTCCGCTGACGGCATGCACGATGCCGGGGCGGTCGACGCAGCGCAGGGTCACGACCCAGTGGGCGGGAGCAGTCACGCCCGGTAGGGTAGCGGCCGCCCAGCGGGAGCCGGGCCGGGGCGAGAGGGGTGGACGCATGGTCACCGACCTGGCCGAGGCCTTGGAGGCCCTGCTCCACTTCTCGCCGCGGCGTCGCCCTGGCCACGTGGCGCTGGACTCGATGCGACGCCTGCTCGATCTCGTCGGCCGCCCCGAGACGCGTTACCGGGTCGTCCACGTCGCCGGCACGTCGGGCAAGACCTCGACCGCGTACGCGATCCGGGGGCTGCTGGAGGCGGCCGGGCATCGCACCGGGTTGACGGTCTCGCCGCACATCGTGGCCGTGAACGAGCGGGTGCAGGTCGGCGGCGTGCCGGTGCCGGAGCGGGCGTTCTGTGCGTACGTCGAGGAGTTCCTCGCCCTTGCCGAGCCGCTGCGCGACGACCTGACGTACTTCGAACTCACCGTCGGCCTGGCGCTGTGGGTGTTCGCGCGCGAAGACGTGGCGTACGCGGTCGTGGAGGTCGGCATCGGCGGCCTGCGCGACGCGACGAACGCGGTGCAGGCGCCCGACAAGCTGTGCGTGGTGTCGGCCGTCGGGCTCGACCACACCGAGATCCTGGGCGGCACCGTCGCAGAGATCGCCGCCCAGAAGGCGGGGATCGTGGGGCCCGGCAACACCGTGGTGGTGATCGATCAGGAGCCGGCCGTGATCGACGCGGTCCGCGAGCGGGCGGGCGAGATGGGCGGCCAGGCGGTGGTCGTCCCGTACGCGCCGGGCTCGGGGTTTCAGGTGCGCAACGAGTCGCTCGCGAGGGCCGCCGTCGGGGTGCTGGCGTCGCGCGACGGGTTCCCCATGGTTGAGCCCGGGCGGGTCGAGACGCCGCCGGCCAGGTTCGAGCAGTTCCCAGTCGGCGGGCACCGGCTGGTGCTCGACGGTGCGCACAACCCGCAGAAGATGGCAGGGCTGGTGCAGGCGCTGGGGGACGGCGGGTACGGGCCGCTAGCAGCTCTGGGCACCCTGGTCGACGCCCCTGACGAGAAGCTCGATGAGACCCTCGCCGTGCTGGCACCGCACCTCACGTGGCTGGTGGTGCCCGACTATGAGCTGGGATCCGGTGACAAGACGAAGCGCTCGTTTCCGGCTGCTGCGGTCGCAAACGCCGCCCGGCGGCTCGGGGTGCCGGCCGAGGTGGCACCGAGCGTCGAGGCGGCGTACGCGATGCTGCTGGCCCGGCCGGAGCGGGACCTGCTGGTCACGGGGTCCTTGTACCTGGCCTCGCTGGTGCGGCCGCTGATCCGCTGAGGGCGCTGGTCCCTGTGGTGAGGGCAGGCCTCCGCCGACAGGCGGTCGGGCCGCGAGCGGCCCGGTCGGATCTCGACGCGGATCCCCTTCGTCCCTCAGGGGCTCCATGCTCGATCAGCGGTGGCGGCGGGCGTTCCGCAGGGCGAGCAGCCACGTCTTGTCGTACGCGACGGGCAGCTCTGACACCGTGGCCGTGCTCGGCAGCGGGCGTCCGGCCTGCTCCTCGCGCCACTCGGCGCGGGTGTCGGCCCGGGCCTCGGCGTCAAGGCTGGCGAGGAGCTCGTCCACCGCACGCAGGATGGAGCCGCGGAACATCCACTGCTCCGGGTGGCTGGTGTCGACGAGCATCAGCTCGGTGAGCACGGCGCGCGTCTCGCGGAGCAGCTCGACGTTGTCGCGCAGCCGCTCCTCGGGGCGGCCCTCGACGCCTCGGGTCTCGGCCTCCACGAGCCTGCCGAACGAGTCCACGCACTCGCCGACGTCGCGCAGCACCACGGCGAACACCGACCGCACGTCGTCACCGAACGGTCCATCGGCCTCCTCGCTCTCGGGCGCCTCGCGCTTCATGGCGATGAACAGGGCGCGGGCGGCGGTGGCGCACACCTGGAGCGTCTCCAGCCCGGTCTGCAGCAGCGGCACCACGTCGGCCCGGCCCAGGGCGCGGTGGTTCCAGCGCCACACGTCGCGTACGGAGGAGATGGCCTCGCTGGCGCGCCCGATGTCGCCCGTCACGGCACGGACGGACACCAGCTGCTTCTCCACCGCTGCCTGGGTCACCGGGTGCTCGTCGAACTGGTCGGCAGCACCCCGGAAGGCGTCACCGAGACCGGCCGCGACGCGGCGCACGGCCCCGGCGGCCGACGGCACAGGGATCGCCGGTGTCCAGACCAGCGGCATCGCGATGCCGATGAGGGTGCCGATCAGGGTGGTGAGCAGGCGGTTCTCTGCAGCGATGTCCTGAGAGGCGGCGGCCAGCACGAGCATGCCGCTGATCGGCGTCTCCAGGAGCTGGTCACCGAGGCGGAACATCTTGGCGAAGAACAGCGAGCCGAAGATCACGATGGCCAACGACCACCACGTCAGCCCGACCCAGATCGAGACGATGATCGCCACCGCGATGCCGGTCAGCACCGCGGCGACCCGGATCACACCGATCCTGGCTGACCCGGTGACGCTGGCCTGCAGCACCAGCAGGGCGGTCAGCGCGCCGGTGAGGTCGACGGGGCCCTTGGTGACCAGGTCGGTCAGCGCGAACGCCAGCACCCCCGCCGTGGTGAGCCGCAGCAGGTTGATGACCACCGGCATCACCCGTGACCAGAGACCGCGGAACGTGGTCGGGTGGCCCGGCCACCACCGGTCCACCACCCGCGTCACGAGGTCACCCACCCCTCCATGGTGGACCTCCGGGCGCCTCGCCGCCTCCTTCTGGCCCTGCCGGGTGCGGTTTGGCAGAGTGGGCGCATGCTTCCCACCCCCGCCGCCGTCGACGCCGTCCGTACGCTGCTCGCCGAGCGGGTCCCGGCCGGTCGCTCCGGTTTCGTGGGGGTGGACGGGTTGAGCTGTGCCGGCAAGACCACGTTCGCCGCGGCCCTGGCCGAGGCGCTGGGCGCCACGGTCGTGCACGGTGACGACATGTCGCGCGCGGGCAGGCCGCTGTGGGAGCACGAGCGGTTCGGCGAGGAGGTGTACGAGCCCGTACGCGCCGGTCGCGACGGGCGCTACCGCCGCTGGCACTGGACGTCGGTGCAGCCGGGGGAGGAGTACGTGGTGCCTGCCGGCCGCCCCGTGGTGGTCGAGGGCGTCCACGTGACCGACGACGCCGTGCAGGTGCCCTGGGACGTGCGGGTCTGGGTCGACGTCGACCGTTCGCTGCGTCTCGACCGGGCGCGCGCCCGGGAGGGTGGTGCCCGGTGGGAGTGCTGGTCGACGAACTGGATGCCGGCCGAGGACGCGTACGAGGCGAGCCAGCGGCCGGCCGCCAGGGCCGACGTGGTCGTCGACGGGGCGGCCTGAGCGGCTACTCGATCAGCGCTGGGTCTGCGTCGCGGTTGAGCTCGGCCACGAGGCGTACGGCGTGACCCTTGAAGAGGATGCCGAGCAGCAGCGCGATGCCGGACCCGTCGGAGAAGACGACCACGATGCGGCCGGCGTAGCCGATGCCGCTGGTGACCTTCGCCACCTTGATGTCGGTGCGCGGGCACTCCCAGAACAGCGCGGCGCCGGCGATGGGCTTGTCGATGACGAGCAGCCGGCGGTCGGTGACCACCAGGTCGCCGTCGGCCCCGCCGAGGTGCTCCTCGAGGATCGCGGCCCGCAACGTCACAGCCTGGGAGGACTTGGCCCCGAGCACGGCCTCACCCCGGGCGAGCGTCCTGGTGACGAGGCGCAGGCGGTCGGTGTCGGTCGCGTGCTCGGGGTCGGCCGGGTCCTCGATGGTCTCCGGGCCCACCACGTACGACGCGCCGGGCACGTCCACCACCCGCTCCCCGGGGCCGAGCAGGGGCTCCAGGATGACCGCGTAGTCGTCGACGTGCACGGGCGTCATTCTGCCTGCCCGGCAGGGGGCCCGTACACCAGCGGCGCGAGAGGGATGCCGGTGCCGTGCACTAGCGTGTCCCGTACATCGCGCGCGTGAGAAGGGACCCCGCATGGAGAAGATCAAGGTCGAGGGCACCGTCGTCGAGCTCGACGGCGACGAGATGACCCGCATCATCTGGCAGTTCATCAAGGACCGGCTCATCCACCCGTACCTCGACGTGAACCTCGAGTACTACGACCTCGGCATCGAGCACCGCGACGCGACCGACGACCAGGTGACGATCGACTCCGCCAACGCCATCAAGAAGCACGGTGTGGGCGTGAAGTGTGCGACTATCACCCCCGACGAGGCCCGCGTCAAGGAGTTCGGCCTCAAGGAGATGTGGAAGTCGCCCAACGGCACCATCCGCAACATCCTCGGCGGCGTGATCTTCCGCGAGCCGATCATCATCTCCAACATCCCGCGGCTGGTGCCGGGCTGGACGAAGCCGATCATCATCGGCCGTCACGCTCACGGCGACCAGTACAAGGCGCAGAACTTCAAGGTCCCCGGCGCTGGCACCGTGACGATCAGCTACCAGCCCGAGGACGGGTCCGAGCCGGTCCAGCTCGAGGTCGCGAAGTTCGGCGCCGACGGCGGCGTCGCCATGGGCATGTACAACTTCACCAAGTCGATCGAGGACTTCGCTCGCGCCAGCCTCAACTACGGCCTGCAGCGCAACTACCCGGTCTACCTGTCGACGAAGAACACGATCCTGAAGGCGTACGACGGCGCTTTCAAGGACATCTTCCAGGGTATCTACGACGCCGAGTTCAAGGCCGACTTCGAGAAGAACGGCCTCACCTACGAGCATCGTCTCATCGACGACATGGTCGCGGCGGCCATGAAGTGGGAGGGCGGGTACGTCTGGGCGTGCAAGAACTACGACGGTGACGTGCAGTCCGACACCGTCGCCCAGGGCTTCGGGTCGCTCGGCCTGATGACCAGCGTGCTGATGACCCCCGACGGCAAGACCGTCGAGGCCGAGGCGGCGCACGGCACCGTGACGCGCCACTACCGCCAGCACCAGCAGGGCAAGCCCACCTCGACGAACCCGATCGCGTCGATCTTCGCCTGGACCGGTGGCCTCAAGCACCGCGGCAAGCTCGACGGCACCCCCGAGGTCACGGGCTTCGCCGAGGCGCTGGAGCAGGTCTGCGTCGAGACCGTCGAGAGCGGCAAGATGACCAAGGACCTCGCGCTCCTGGTCGGCCCCGACCAGGAGTGGCTGACCACCGAGGACTTCCTCGGTGCCCTCGACGAGAACCTGGCGGCCAAGCTCGGCAAGTAGTCACCTGCGCGTCCGGCGGCGCTCTGCCCCCTGGGGGGTGGGGCGCCGCTGCGCGTCCGAGCCCGCCACCCGCGAGGGCCACGACGCGAGGTCGGACGACGGCTGGCGGCCGGTGAGCGCTTCCCCATCCTGGTACGCCCGCGGTACGGCCCGTCTGTACGGTGCCGGGCGCACCGTTCGACTAGCGCAGGAGCGTCCATGACCGTCCGTACCACCAAGCTCGCGACCAGCCTCGCGGCCCTCGCCCTCGCCGCCGGGCTCTCCGCCTGCGGCTCCTCCACCGCCACCACAAGCACCACGACGGCCGGCACGGCCGCAGCCCCTGCCAGTGGCGCTGCCAGCTCGGCCGCGGCGCCGGCCTCGACCTCGGCTGCGGCGTCCGTGCCCGACGCCCCCTCGCTGTGGAAGCAGGTGCAGGCCAGCACGGCGAGCGCCACGAGCGTGCACGTCGTCGGCAACACGACCGACAAGGGCGCCCCCCTGAAGGTCGACATCGCCGGCGACCGCAAGGGCTCGAACCAGAAGGCCGTCGTCGACATGGGGGCCAAGGGCGTCGTCGAGGTGATCACCGTCGACGGCTTCGACTACATCCGGGGCGACAAGGCGTACTGGGCAAGCCAGGGCAACGGCCAGGTCGACGACGCGCTGGCGAAGCTGTACCTCAAGGTGCCGCAGACCGGCAGCGACTTCAGCGTCGGGTCGATCCTCGACGAGATCGCCAAGACCAGCCTGAACACGATCGACGTGGTGAACCTCAAGGTCGACAAGAGCGACGTCAGCGGCACCCCCGCCTACCTGATCAGTGAGCGCGTGCCCGGGAAGTCGGCGTCCAAGATCTGGGTCTCGACCGATGGCAAGGCTTCGGTCCTGCGGATCGACTCCAAGGACGACCAGGGCCAGCCGGGCAGCCTGCTCTTCACCGAGTGGAATGCCGTGAAGCCGGTCACCGCACCCCCGGCCGACCAGATCAACGGCTGAGGCTCCGACACTCTTCCCCGGCCTGCGACCCGCTTGGGGGGACGCAGGCCGGGGCCTTTCCCCCGCGCGCCCTGCCCACCACCAGCGCCCCGGGACGCGGATTGAACACATGTTCAGTGCGTTCCGAAGCGAAATTTCGCTTCTGGACGAGCAGAACGCTTGCTAGGTGACCCGCGACGGTGTCGTCGGTGAGTGGGGTGCGGCCGATGCGGCGCGGCTCAGGAGTCGCCGCCGCGGCCGAGCTGGATCACCTTCCAGCCCGCCCGCTCCCAGGTGCCCTTGTGCAGCTTCAGCCGCCCGTCGATGATCACCTTGCTGGCCACGACGCCCTCGAGGGTGCGGGGGTCGAGCTGACGGAACTCCGGCCACTCGGTCAGGTGGAGCACCAGCTCGGCGCCCTCCAGGGCACCGGCGATGGTGTCGATCTGCGTGATGCCCTCGGCGGTGACGTGGGCCTGCGGGTCGTACACGCGGACGTCGGCTCCCAGCGCCGCCAGCGATGTGGCCACGGTGAGGGCGGGGGAGTTGCGGGTGTCGTCGGTGCCGGGCTTGAAGGCAGCACCCAGCACGGCGATCCGCTTGCCCGTCACGTCGCCGCCCAGGGTGCGTACGGCCAAGGAGGCGACCTCTGCTCGCTGCGTGTCGTTGATCTGCTCGACCGCCTCGATCAGCTGCGCCAGCTGCGGCACCCCGAGCTCCTCGGCGCGGTGCGCCAGCGCGGCGATGTCCTTCGGCAGGCAGCCGCCGCCGTACCCCAGCCCGGCGTTGAGGAACTCCCGCCCGATGCGGCGGTCGTGGCCCAGCGCGTCGGCCAGCAGCACGACGTCGCCGCCGGCCGCCTGGCACATCTGCGCCATCGCGTTGATGAACGAGATCTTCATGGCCAGGAAGGAGTTCGCTGCGGCCTTGATGAGCTCGGCGGTCGCCAGGTCGCACTCGATGACCGGCGTGTTCTCCGAGATCGGGATGGCGTAGACGTGCCGCATCGTGCTGAGCGCCTGGGCCGACTGGACCCCGAGCACGATCCGGTCGGGGCGCAGCGTGTCCTCCACCGCGTGCGCCTCGCGGAGGAACTCCGGGTTCCACATCACCTCGACACCGTCGCCGGCCGGCGCCAGGTCGCGCAGCCGCTGCTGGAGGCGTACGGCCGTGCCCACCGGCACCGTCGACTTGCCGGCGACCAGCGTCGGCCTCGTCAGCAGCGGGCCCAGCCTGTCGGCCACGGAGAACACCTGCGACAGATCGGCCGACCCGTCGGCCGCGCTGGGGGTGCCCACGCTCACGAAGTGCACGTCGGCCCAGTCGGCGATCTCCGTGTAGTCCGTGGTGAACCGGAGCCGGCCGGAGGCGACGTGGCGGGCCAGCATCGGCTCCAGGTCACGCTCGAAGATCGTGGAGCGGCCCGAGTTCAGGATGTCGACGCGGCGCTGGTCGATGTCCACCCCGATCACCTCGTGGCCGAGCTCGGCCATGCCGGCGGCGTGGGCGGCACCCAGGTAGTTGGTACCGATGACTGAGAGCTTGAGCGGCACGGGTCACACAGTAGTGACCGCGTAGAGTGAGCGGGTGCACCAACCCCGAGCCGTGCAGGTGGTCTCCCGGTGATCCCCAAGTACGTCACCGACAGCCTGCTGATCCTCCTCTTCGTCATCTTCGGGGGAGTCTTCGCCGCCGCCGAGATGTCGCTCGTGAGCCTGCGCGACTCCCAGCTCAAGCAGCTCGCCGCTCGAGGCAAGCGCGGGGCGAAGCTGGCCGAGCTGGCCGCCGACCCCAACCGGTTCCTCTCCGCCGTGCAGATCGGTGTCACGCTGTCGGGGTTCTTGTCGGCAGCCTTCGGTGGTGCCACGCTGGCCGGCGCGCTCGCCCCGGTTCTCGTGAAGGCCGGGCTCGCACCCGCCCTCGCCGACACGATCGCCCTGGTGCTGGTCACCGTCGTGATCTCGTACTTCTCGATCGTCCTGGGCGAGCTCACGGCCAAGCGCCTCGCGATGCAGCGGGCGGAGGCGTACGCGATGGCGCTCACGCCGCTCGTCGACTTCATCGCGAAGCTGGCGCGGCCGTTCATCTGGTTCCTGGGCGTCTCCACCGACGTCGCCGTGCGGATCCTGGGCGGTGACCCGAAGGCGTCGCGCGAGGAGGTCTCCGACGAGGAGCTGCGCGCGATGGTGGTCGGGTCCCAGACCCTGGGCGCCGAGGAGCGTCACATCGTCGACGAGGTGTTCGCCTCCGGCGAGCGGAGCCTGCGCGAGGTGATGGTGCCACGCACCGAGGTCGACTTCCTGCCGGGGGAGATGCTCGCCTACCAGGCTATCCGCGCGGTGCAGGGCGCGCCCCACTCCCGCTACCCGGTGACCGGCCAGACCGTCGACCAGGTCGTCGGGTTCCTGCACGTGCGTGACCTCATGGACCTCGACCCGGCGACGCGCAACACACCCGTGGGCCGGCTGGTGCGACCGGTGACCTCGCTGCCGGAGACCGTCAAGGTGCTGCATGCGCTCAGCGAGATGCGGCGCAGCAACTCGCACCTGGCGATCGTCCGCGACGAGTACGGCGGCACCGCTGGCATCGTCACGCTGGAGGACCTGGTCGAGGAGCTGATCGGTGAGATCCAGGACGAGTACGACCTAGAGAGCGAGCCGGTGATCCGGGGCGTCGACTCCGCCGACGTCGACGGGCTGATCACGCTGGAGCAGTTCGCCGAGCGCACCGGTTTCACGCTGCCGGAGGGGCCGTACGACACCGTCGCCGGCTACTGGGTCGCCCAGCGCGGCCAGCTGCCGGAGCTGGGCGACGCCGTCGACGTGGGGCTGGCCCGAGCCGACCTCGACAGCGACCCGGTGATGGTCACCATGACGGTCACGGAGCTCGACGGGCGGCGCGCGGCCCGCATCACGCTGCGACGCCACGACGCCGAGGGCACGGCGGCCCCGGCGCCCGAGGCCCCAGGCGATGCTACGGCAGACCCGGGCGTGTGACCTGTACGCGGTCGCGACGTGAGGGGTTTCGGTAGGGTCGGAGCGACGTCCGACGGGAGCAGGGGAGGCCGGTGCACGATCCAGACGGCTCGCTCCTGCTGACGAGCAACGAGGTGGGCGGCCTGCTCCAGGTCGCGGTGCAGCACGCCGGCGGGGTGCTGCAGACCTGGGCGCTCGACCACGTCGACACCAATCCCATGCGCTCGACCACCGCGACCTACATCGCGCAGGTCGAGTGGCCCCACGGCGTACGGCAGGAGCTGCTCGGCGTCTCGGCGCGCGCGGGCGGGCTGGGGCGTACGGACGAGCGGGCGGCGATCTTCGCCGACGGTGACCGCGAGGTGGCGGTCTGGATCTACCCGCGTGACCCCGACCTGCCTGGCCTGTCGCGGGCCGCGTACCCGACCGAGATGGCAGCGGTGCTCAACGAGTACCGCGTCTTCCCGCACCCCGTCGGTGTCGACCAGCTGCGTCTGGACATGATCGGCTACCGGCCGCGCCGGCGCGCCGTGCTGAAGTGCTCGGTGAGCTCGCCGCCGAAGGTGCTGTACGTGAAGGTGCTGCGCGAGCGCCTCTTCGAGACCGTGAAGGTACGCCACGAGCTGTTGCTCGACGCCGGGGTGCCCGCGCCCCCGGTGCTGGCCGCGACCTCGGACCACCTGCTGATCCTCGAAGAGCTGCCTGGCCGACCGCTGGCGCGCGCGATCTTCGATGACGCCGATCCGACCACCGCCGAGCGGCTGGTGAACGTGCTCGACGCGATGCCGGCGTCGGTGGCGGACCTGGAGCGGCGGCCCCCGTGGAGCGACGCCGTGGGCCACTATGCCCGGATGGTCAGCCAGGCGCTGCCACCGCTGGAACCCCGGCTGGTCTGGATGGCCGAGCGCATCACCGAGGGGCTGGCCGGGATCCCCGAGGGCGACGAGCCCACGCACGGCGACTTCCACGAGGGCCAGATCCACGTACAGAACGGGCTGGTCTGCGGGATCCTCGACATCGACACCATCGGCCCTGGCCGCCGCGCCGACGACCTCGCCTGCCTGGTGGCGCACCTGTCGACGGTGCAGCGGATGAACGCTCGCCAGGCCGAGCGGGTCCACCACCTGCTGCGCACCTGGGTGCCGGTCTTCGACACCCGGGTCGACCCCGCCGAGCTGCGGCTGCGCGCCGCCGCCGTCATCATCTCCCTGGCCACCGGCCCCTACCGCTCCCAGGAGCCTGCCTGGGAGCGCGAGACCCACCAGATCGTCGACGCGGCCGAGGCGCTCGTACGCCAGGTGGTCTGACGCGCCCCCGCGGGGTTCTGGCGCAGACTCGTGGGACGGCCAGGCCGGGGGTCCGGTTTGGTTAGGGTCGGCGGATCAACGTGGAAAGGGGTTCCATGTCATCGCCCGCCGTCCTGGACCCGGCCCGCCAGCGAGCGCTGGTCTCACGCATGCACGTGCGTGTGCTGCTGCTGCCCTTCCTGCTCGGGCTGATCAGCATCGTCGACCGGGTGAACATCGGTTTCGCGAAGTCGTCGCTGATGTCGTCGCTGCACCTGTCCGACGCGGCGTACGGCTTCGGGGCGGGTGTGCTGTTCCTCGGCTACTTCGCCCTGGAGGTGCCCAGCAACAAGGCACTCGAGAGGTTCGGCGCGCGGGTATGGCTGTTCAGGATCGCCATCACGTGGGGGACCATCTGCTCGCTGACGGCCTTCGTCTGGAACGACTGGTCGTTCTATGCCGCGCGGTTCCTGCTGGGGGCCGCAGAGGCGGGACTGTTCCCCGGGGTGGTCCTCTACATCACGCAGTGGTACCCCAGCGCCTGGCGGGCTCGCGCCGTCGGCATCTTCATGGCCTGCATCCCCGCCTCGGCCATCGTCGGAGGGCCGGTCGCCGGCTGGATCATGAGGCTTCACCAGGCGTGGGGTCTGGCGGACTGGCAGTGGCTGTTCCTCATCGAAGGCCTCCCGGCCGTCGTGCTCGGCGTGATGCTGCTGCTGTTCCTCCGTGACTCCCCGGAGACGGTCGGCTGGCTCGACGAGACCGAGAAGCGGTGGCTGCGGGACCGACTCGATGCCGAGGCAGCGGGCGGGGTCGCCGGGCACGTCAAGGGGTCTCTGGGCGCAGTGCTGCGGAGCCCGTACGTCTGGCTCTTCACCTTCGTCTACTTCTGCTACGCCTGCGGCAGCTACGGCACCGCGTTCTTCCTGCCGGCGATCATCAAGGGCTTCGGGGTGCCGGACCCCGTCATGGTCGGGCTCATCAACGCGGTGCCGTACGCCATCGGTGCCGCCGTGATGGTGCTCGTGGCCCGGCACTCCGACAGCACCGGGGAGCGGCGGCTCCACCTGGCTGTCCCGCTGGCCACGGCCGGTGTCTGCATGCTGGCGGCGGGGCTCACGCTGCGCACGCCTGGGCTGGCGTACGCCGCCATCATCGTGGCCGTCTGCGGCCTGATGGCGTCGGTGGGCAACTTCTGGGCCCGCCCGACGCGGCTTCTGGCGGGCACCGCGGCGGCCTCGGGCATCGCCGTGGTCAACAGTGTGGGCAACATCGGTGGGTTCGTGGGGCCGTACGCCTTCGGAGCCCTCGTCGGAGCCACCGGCAGCAGCGTGGCTGGCCTGGTCTTCCTCGCCGTCGTGCTGGTGACCGGTGCGGCGGTGGCCTTCGCCGTCCGCGCTGGAGCGCGCGACGCAGGCGCCGACGACTCAGCGTCGAAGTGATCCTCAGCGGTCGGCCGGGTGAGGTGCGCCGTGCTCAGTCGTGGGCGAGCAGCTCGTCGATCTGAGCCATCGCCGCACGTGTGCTCCCGACGACGCCCCTGCCGATCACCTGCTGCAGGTCGTCGGCCGATCCGTACGTCCCGACCGCGTGCACACGGGTGCCGTGGTCGTGGGGAGCGAACGTGTACGCCCACGAGGCGGCCGGCGCCTCGTCGTCGCCCTCGAACGTCTCCGGGTCGGCGAACCGGTCGGTGAACTCGAGGCGGGTGGGAGCGATCACCTCCACCACGTCCCAGCGGCCACCGGTCCTGGTGCCATCGGGGCCTGTCATGACGTACGTGACGGCACCGCCAGGCTGCAGGTCGTGCTCGACGACGCTCGCCGGGCATGACGGCGGCCCCCACACCCGCTCCAGCTGGCGCGGGTCGGCGTACACCTGCCACACCCGTTCCAGCGGCGCCGCGACGTCGGCGAGAGCGGTCACGCGAAGCGCTTCGGTGTCGACCTGGACGTCGGTCACGGGCATGGGCACTCCTTGGTCGGCGGCGGATGCGCGCTGGCCGGCTCAGGGCGGGGAGTCGCTCCCGTCGTAGGGTGCCGGGCCGACGACACGCTACGAACTAGAGGTGTGCCTGGCAGGACGGCAAGATGAATAACTCGTGTATACAAATGAGTGATATGGTTTCGGCGTGACCTCGACCGATGACCTCGCCGCACGGCTGATCGTGCAGGGAAGCCGGTTCGCGCGGGCCGCGAGCACCGCGGCGGGGGAGCAACGGTCGGCGGTCGCGCTGCGGGCCCTCTCCAGCCTCGACCAGCACGACGCGTTGCGGCTCGGCGACCTCGTACGGCAGGAGCGGATCACCCAGCCCGCCATGACCGCCACCGTGAACCGGCTCGAGGCCGACGGTCTGGTGTCCCGCGCGGCCGACCCCACCGACGCCCGGGCTTGCCTCCTCACCATCACCAACGCCGGGCGGTTGGAGCTGCACGCCTTTCGCCGTCGCAGCGCCGCCGCGGTGGCGCCCGCGCTCGACGCCTTGACCGACGACGACCGAGCCGTGCTCGTCCGGGCCGCCGAGCTGCTGGAGCAGCTGGCGGCCGCCGCCGGCCGGCCGCACGCGACCGACCTCGACCAGAACCCAGGAGACCGGACCTCACGATGACTAGCACCACCACGACCGGCGACACCCTTGCCGCCGGGAAGCCATCGATGTTCCGTCAGCCCGTCGCCGTGTGGGCGATCGCCTTCGCGGCGATGGTCTCCTTCATGGGCATCGGCCTCGTCGACCCGATCCTCCCCGCGATCAGCCGCGACCTCGGCGCGACGCCGGCGCAGACGATGCTCCTGTTCACCAGCTACCTCCTGGTCACCAGCTTCGTGATGTTCTTCGCCGGCGCGATCTCCAGCCGCCTCGGCGTCAAGCGCACGCTCCTGCTCGGGCTCGCCGTCATCGTGGTCTTCGCGACGGCCTCGGCTATGTCGCCCACCGTGTCGGTGCTGCTCGGCTTCCGCGCCGGCTGGGGTCTCGGCAACGCGCTGTTCATCTCGACGGCCCTGTCGGCGATCGCGGGCGCGGCCTCCGGCGGCAGTGGCACGGCGATCATCCTGTACGAGGCCGCGCTCGGCATCGGCATGGCGGTGGGGCCGCTGCTCGGCGGCATGCTCGGCTCGATCCACTGGTCGATGCCCTTCTACGGCACCGCGGTCCTGATGGCCATCGCCTTCCTGGCGATCGTGTCCTTGCTGCGTGCCCCGGCCGGCTCCCGGCCAGAGCCGATTCCGTTCGGGGCGGGGTTCAGCGCGCTGAAGAACCCGGCGCTGCGCACGCTGGCGCTCACGGCGCTGTTCTACAACTTCGCCTTCTTCGTGCTGCTGGCCTACAGCCCGTACCCGATCGAGCACGCCGCGGCGGCAGCCGGTCAGACCTTCGGAGCCCACGAGCTCGGCCTGGTGTTCTTTGGGTGGGGTCTTGGCCTGGCCATCACCTCGGTGCTGGTCGCCCCCCTGCTCACCCGCCGGCTCGGGCTGCGCCCGGTGCTGTTCGTCATGTTCGGGTTGCTCGCCGCGATCTTGCTGGCGATGTCGTTCTCCGTGCACTCCGTCTCCGCCCTCGTTGCGTTGATCGTCGCGGCGGGCCTCATGCTCGGCGTGCTCAACACCTCGCTCACCGAGGCCGTGATGGAGGCGACCGACCTGCCCCGCTCCGTGGCCTCCTCCACCTACTCGGGCGTGCGCTTCCTCGGTGGTGCCATCGCTCCCGCCGTCGCGGGCCCGCTCGCCGCCGCGACGAGTGCCGGGGCGCCGTACCTGCTCGGCGCCGGGTCGATGCTGGTCGCCATCGTGTCGCTGCTGGTCGGCGGGCGGGCACTGACCCACCTCGGGCGGCCGCACGAGACCGGTGCCGGAGAGGCCGAGGCCATCACCGTCGGCGACGAGGTCTGATCCCGGCCCCCGCGGCCGGGTTGGGGGTGCCCCCTCGGGCGACGAGCAGCACCGTGACGCGATAGCGTCGCTGGCGACTCGTCGGAGGAGGAGACATGGCCTGGATGCGACTGGTGTGGCTGGTGCTGGGGATCTTCTGGTGGATCGGCCGGAGCAACCGGCCGACCGAGCCGAGGCGCCGGACCAAGCGGTGGACGCGCCCGCCGGCGTACGGCACGGGGGAGCCCGCTGAGGGCTGGGCCAATGACGCTGGTGACAGCGAAGGGTCGGTCGAGGGCGACGGCAGCGGCGACCAGCAGGGGTACGACGCCGACCTCGAGGCGTTCACGGCGAGCGAGACGATGGCGGAGCCGCCGGCACCTGATGACGAGCGTGACGTCACGGCGACAGGGCCGCACGTGGAGCCGTCCACCGCGGAGGGTTGGCCTTCCCAGTGGATCGACCATGACGAGGTCCACACCTTCCAGGACGGCCCGCTCGGGCCGGAGCGGGTGACCGGGGGAGAGGGGAGCGTTGTCGCTGCCTCGCCCGACAGCCCCGAAGCGGCCGAGAGTCCGGTGTCGCCGCGCTCCCCGGTCTCGCCTGTCAGCCCGGTCTCTCCGGCGAGCTCGACTCCGCCAGTGAGCTCTGCATCCCCGCAGCCCCCGGTCTCTCCGGTGAGCCCGGTCTCTCCGGTGAGCCCGGTGCAGAGCCCCGGGCGGCCGAAGCGCTCGGTCGGTCCAATCTCGCCCGTGAGCCCGGTCTCTCCGGTGAGCCCCATCGCGTCATGGAGCTTCTCACCGACGAGCCCGGCCTCACCTGGAGATGCGGTCGCGCCCGACAGCGAGTCTTGACCTCGGCGAGGGCCGTCGCGGCGGGAGCGCTGGCACTGGCGCTCTCGGCGTGCGGTCAGCCCGCCCCGCCCGGCCCGGGAGCGTCTAGCGTCTCCTCGGCCGCGGCCCAGACGCAGAGCTCCGCGACGACGGGCCTGCCCACTCAAAGCTCGGCGAGTGCGGCGACGACCGTGCCCGTGACTCCGTCACCGCCGCCAGGCTCGGGCGCTGCTCCTGCCGCCAGTGCCACGCCCGGCAGCATCACTCTCGCCTTCGCGGGCGACGCGAACGCCTTCGAGGCAGCCGGCTCCGCCACCACCGCGGGGCTCGGCGAGGCCGGCCGCCTCCTCGCTGCGGCCGACTTCGCCATGGTGAACCTGGAGACGGCGCTCGCCGACGACCAGACCGGGCTGGTGAAGCAACCGAAGCTGTACACGTTCGTGACCGGCTCGGCGTTCCCGCAGATGCTGCAGCGGGAGGGAGTCGACCTGGTCAGCCTCGCCAACAACCACGCCATGGACTTCGGCCCCGAGGGGATGGCTCGCACGCTGGCCATCCGCCAGGCATCGTCGCTGCCCATGATCGGGGTCGGCCGCACCGAGGACGAGGCGTTCGCTCCCTGGACCGGCACGGTCAAGGGTCGTGGCCTGAGCGTGTTCGTCGGCAACGACGTGCTCGAGGAGAACATGGACTGGCGGCCCACCGGGCAGCAACCCGGCGTGGCCATGGTGAAGACGAAGGCGGGCCTCGACCGCCTCGTGTCAGGCGTCGCCGCGGCCCGGCGTGCAGACCCGGCGCGGATCATCGTCGTCTACATGCACTGGGGCACCGACTACCAGGTCTGCACCGATGCGCGCCAGATGCTCATCGCCCAGCGGCTCGCCGACGCCGGGGCCACGGTCGTCGTCGGCACCCACGCCCACCGGGTGCAGCGGGTCACCAGCGTGTCGCAGACCCTGGTCGCGTACGGGCTGGGCAACTTCACCTTCTTCTCGACCCGGGTCGAGACCCGCGAGACCGGGGTGCTGACGGTGACGGTGCCGCCCAGCGGTCGGCCGACCTGGGCCTGGGCGCCCGGCGCGATCGTCGACGGGCGCCCGGTGCTGCTCAGCGGGCCGGATCGGCAGCAGGCGCTGGACCGTCAGCGGTCGCTGTCGTGCTGACCGCGGGCGGCCCCGCCTGCAGGTGATGCAGGTTCTCGAAGAACAGCGTCGCGACCGCGCCGACGAGCACCACCGCCGCCGGCAGCAGCATGGAGTCGGCCAGCGCTTTCGAGAGGTTCTCCGCCACGAAGGGCGGGAGGGCCTGCTGGGCACCCCCCAGGTTCGGCGTGCCGGCGCCTGGCAGGCGGGCGGCGATGCGCGACTCCATCAGCACCGCGATGGCCGCCGAGCCGACGACCGAGCCGACCTGGCGCGTCGTGTTGTACACGCCGGAGCCCGACCCCGCCATCTGCGGCGGCAGGTTGCGGTTGGCGCCCGTGGCGAGAGTGCCCCACACGAACGAGCTCGCCACCCCCATCAGCGCCGCCGGTGCCATCACGGCGAGCGTCGACGAGGTCGGGGTCATGACCAGGCTCTGCCAGTAGATGCCCGTGGCCATGCCGAGCAGGCCGAGGCCGGCCAGGATGCGGGGGTGCGTACGGTCGACGAGACGACCCGCGATCGGAGCGAGGACGAAACCGGCCACCGCCTGCGGGGCCATCAGCAGCGCGGCGTGGGTGGGGTCGAGGCCCCGGATGACCTGGGCGTAGATCATGAACGGGAACACCAGGGCGGTGATCGCGAACCCGACGCACGTGATGGCGATGTTCGACACCGAGAAGTTGCGGTCACGGAACAGCTGGAGCGGCACCAGTGGCTCCGAACGGTTGCGAGCCTGCCACCAGACGAACAGGACCAGCGCCAGCACGCCGACCACGAGGAGCGCGGGCACCGACACCAGCCCCCAGATCTGGCCCCAGTCGTACGTGCGGCCCTCCTGGATGGCGAACACCACGCAGAACAGGCCGATCGCGCTGAGGACGACGCCGAGCCAGTCGAAGGTGTGCGAGCGGGTCTCCAGCGCCGGCACGAAGCGCGCGACGAGCACGAAGGTCAGCAGGCCGATCGGCACGTTCACGAAGAAGATCCACTCCCAGCCCAACGAGTCGATCAGCACTCCGCCGAGGATCGGGCCGACGAGCGTCGCCACGCCTGCCGTCGCGCCCCAGATCGCCATGGCGCCACCGCGCTTGGCAGCAGGGAAGGTGCGCGCGATCACGGTCATGGTCTGCGGCGACATCATCGATCCGCCCAGGCCCTGCAGCACGCGGGCGAAGATCAGCCACGCGATGCCCAGGCCGAGGGTGCCCGACAGACCGCACAGGGCCGAGGCGAGGGTGAACGTGACCAGACCCGCCAGGTACACGTTCTTGGGGCCGATCCGGTCGCCCAGCCGGCCGGTGATCAGCATGGGCACGGCGAAGGCCAGGAGGTACGCGCTGGTCACCCAGACCACCGTGTTGATGCCGACCCCGAACGCCTTCATCATCGCCGGGGTGGCGACAGACACGATGGTCGAGTCGACCAGGATCATGAAGAAGCCGAGCACCAGCGACCAGAGGCTGTGCCAGGCCTCCTTCGGCACCTCGTCGTCGGGGGCGGCGGCACTCACGCCGTGGGTGTCGGTGGCCATGTCAGATCTCCTCGTTCGATTCTGGTGAGCAGGCCGGCGATCCAGTCGCGCTCGGCCTGACGGATGGCGGTGGTGTACGGGCCGGCGAGGTAGAAGACCTCGGGGACCTTGCGGTCGGCGGCGAGCGAGAGCAGCGTGGCTCGCTGCTCCAGGTCGTCATCGAGGGCGGCGACCCGCGCTCGGAGGCACTCGACGGCGTCCTCGCGGCGCAGGTGGTGGATCTCGGCGACCGCAACGGCGGCGGTGCTGGCGACGGGGGCGGGCTGCCGGAGCAGCTCGTCGATGCGTGCGCGCATCGCCTCCACGCCGGACGGGAGGATCTCGTACGTCGTCCGCTCTGGCCGGTTGCCGACCTGCTCGGTCGACACCGCGCGTACGCGGCCCTTCTCCTCGAGCTTGGCGACCGCGTGGTAGAGCGAGCCGACGCTGATCGACAGGTTGCCGTCCTCGTGGCGCTCGCGAAGGGTCTGGAACATCTCGTAGGGGTGCATGGGCCGCTCGCACAGCAGCGCCAGGGCGGCGATCGCCACCGGCGGCATCTCGGACACGGCCATCCCTCCACATCAAATGTTCTACGTGAAATATTTGAGCATGAACATGCCGTCGGCGCAAGCGGGCACGTCGGGGCCTCAGCGCCGTCATCCTGCCGCCGCTGACACGGGAGCGCCGTTCGCGCCACGCTCGGTAGGGTTTCTCCTCATGAGCAACGTTCTCGCTGCGGTCGCGTGGCCGTACGCCAACGGCCCCCGTCACATCGGTCACGTGTCGGGCTTCGGCGTCCCGTCCGACGTCTTCAGCCGTTACCAGCGCATGGTCGGCAACGCCGTGCTCATGGTCTCGGGCACCGACGAGCACGGCACGGCGATCCAGGTGCAGGCCGACAAGGAGGGCCTCACCCCCCAGCAGACGGCCGACAAGTACCACCAGGTGATCGCCTCCGACCTGCAGCACCTCGGCCTCACGTACGACCTCTACACGCGCACCACCACGCTCAACCACGCCGCGGTGGTGCAGGAGCTGTTCCGCACGCTGCACCGCAACGGGTACGTGGTCGCGCAGACCGAGATGGGTGCGATCTCGCCCTCCACGGGCCGCACGCTGCCCGACCGCTACATCGAGGGCACCTGCCCGCACTGCGGGTACGACGGGGCGCGCGGCGACCAGTGCGACAACTGCGGCCGGCAGCTCGACCCGATCGAGCTCAAGAACCCCCGCTCGCGGATCAACGGCGAGGTGCCGAGGTTCGTCGAGACCGAGCACTTCTTCCTCGACCTGCCTGCGGTGGCCGACGCTCTCGGCGCCTGGCTGGGCACGCGGCAGGACTGGCGGCCGAACGTGCTCAAGTACAGCCAGAACCTCATCAGCGAGCTGCGCCCGCGGCCGGTCACCCGTGACCTGGACTGGGGCATCAAGATCCCGGTCGAGGGCTGGGAGCCCAACCCGATGAAGCGCATCTACGTGTGGTTCGACGCGGTCATCGGCTACTTCTCCGCCTCCGTGGAGTGGGCGCGCCGCTCCGGCGACCCCGACGCGTGGCGGGCCTGGTGGCAGAACCAGGACGCCCGGTCGTACTACTTCATGGGCAAGGACAACATCACCTTTCACTCGGTGATCTGGCCTGGCATCCTGCTCGGCGCCAACGGGCAGGGTGCGAAGGGTGGCTCGCCCAGTGCGTACGGGCCACTCGACCTGCCCACCGAGGTGGTGTCCAGCGAGTACCTGACGATGTCGGGCTCGAAGTTCTCCACCTCGCGCAACACCGTGATCTACGTGGGCGACTTCCTGCGCGAGTTCGGTCCCGACGCGCTGCGCTACTTCATCGCGGTGGCCGGGCCCGAGAACAACGACGCCGACTTCACCTGGGACGAGTTCGTGCGCCGCACCAACACCGAGCTCGCCAACGAGTGGGGCAACCTCGTCAACCGGTCGATCTCCATGGCCCACAAGAACGTGGGCGCGGTGCCGAGGCCGGGCACGCGTACGGAGGCCGACCAGGGGCTGCTGGCCGCGTCGCAGGCGGCGTTCGGCAGCGTCGGCGACCTGCTGGAGCGGTGCCGCTTCAAGCAGGCCGCCACCGAGGCCATGAAGGTGGTCGCGCAGGCGAACAAGTACATCTCCGACCAGGAGCCCTGGAAGCTCAAGGAGGACACCGAGCGGCGCGACACCGTGCTCCACACCGCGCTGCAGGTGGTGCAGGACGCCAACACGCTGCTCACCCCGTTCCTGCCGCACTCGGCGCAGAAGGTGCACGAGGCGCTGGGCGGTACAGGGGTGTGGGCGGCCCAGCCCGAGATGCGTACGGTCTCCGAGGACGGGGGTGCCGACTACCCGGTGCTCACCGGCGACTACCGCTCCCAGCTCGCCCGCTGGGCCTCGACCCCGGTCGAGGTCGGGCGCCCGTTGGCCAAGCCGATGCCGTTGTTCGCCAAGCTCGACGAGAAGCTGGGGGAGACCGGCCCGGAGTGGGCGCCGGTCGGCTAGGCCCGGGCCAGTGGGCGGGTCGGCTCCTGTTCGCGTGCGCGCCCTGAGGCGTACGAGCTCGTGCTGACTGCCTGACCAGGGTCGGACCGGATGGGGTCTCTCCTCCGATGGGCGGGAGGCGGCCGATCCGTACGGTCGAGGCATGCTCGACCAGATCGCGGCGACGTGGCGCGCACTGCCGTACGCGGGGCCTGCCATGCTGCTGGGCCTCCTGCTGGCGGTGGTGTCGCTGCGGCTGGGTGGCCGTCGCTCCCGGCGTGACCTGGCGGCCACCGCGGTGCTGGTGTGGTGGGCCGTGGTGACCGCCGTCACCGCGACGACACCGGTCGGTGGCCGCTGGCGCACAGGCGCCCCGGTGGGCCGATGCGTGCTCGACCTCTGGCAGCCGCTGTCGCCGCTGCGGTGGTGGGAGACCAGCAGCGACGCGCTCAACGTGTGGTTCTTCGTGCCCGCCGGCCTGGGGGCCGTGCTGCTCGACCGTGGGCGGCGGCGGTGGGCGATCGGGCTGGTGCTGGCGACGCCGCTGCTGTGTGAGGCGGCGCAGCTGCTGATCCCCGCGGCAGGCCGCGTGTGCATCGCCGAGGACGTCGCCAACAACTGGGTCGGGGCAGCCCTGGGGATGGCGACAGGGTGCCTCATCGGGCGGCGGAGGGGGTGACCGCGCGGGGTGACGGGCACCCGGGCGGCGCGCGCACCACCCCGGGGCTCAGGTGCGCTGGTGGCTCTGACACCGACCGGCGCCGCCACTCCCTGAGGTCTTGCACGCGGTTCAGGACCGAGTTCGTCCGAAGGTTTCTGAGCGCGGTGCCGTGGCCCTAGGGTGCGAGCCGTGAGACTCATGTCCAGACGGGCGGCGCTGACCGCAGCGGTGACAGTGGTCGCAGGGTGCTCCCTGCCCAAGGACACCTCCGGGACCCTGGAGCGAGCGCGCGGAGGGGTGCTGCGGGTGGGTGTCTCGCACAACCCGCCGTACACGGTGGTGCGCGAGGGCCGAGACCCGTCGGGCAGCGAGGTGGACCTGGTGACCGAGTTCGCCGGCGTCCTCGGCAGCCGGCCGGAGTGGCACGTGGCGGGCGAGGGCGAGCTGGCCCGGCGGCTGCACCACGGAGAGATCGACGTGCTCGTCGGCGGGCTCATGGAAGAGAGCCCTCTGGCCGACGAGATCGCGTTCACGAGGTCGTACGCGACCGTCACCGACACCCGCGGCAAGGAGCAAAAGCTGGTGCTGGCGGTGCGCCCCGGCGAGAACGCCCTGCTGGTCGCGCTGGAGAAGTTCCTCGCTGAGAAGGAGCAGAAGCGATGAGCCTCACGCACTCCGAGCAAGCCGAGCACGACAAGAGACTCTCCAAAGCCGTGCGCCTGGAGTGGATCAGCGTGGCCTTGCTCGTCGTCACCATCGTGCTGGTGGGCATCACCACAGGCCAGTCGCAGGCGATGAAGGCCGCGTGGCTGGAGGACTCGCTGTCGTTGCTGCCGCCGCTGGCCTTCCTCATCGCGGTGCGCCGGTCGAAGAAGGACCCGGACCGCGAGCACCCGTACGGGCACCACCGGTCGGTCGGAGTGGGTCATCTCGTGGCGGCCGTGGCTCTGTTCACCATGGGCTCGTTCCTCATCTACGACTCGGTCACCGGCCTCATCAAGGGAGAGCGGGCGCCGATCCGCGTGATGATGCTGGGCGGCTACGCCATCTGGGCCGGGTGGGTCATGATCGCCGTCATGGTGCTGGTGAGCATCCCGCCGGTGATCCTGGGGCACGCCAAGATGAAGCTCGCCGAACCCCTCCACGACAAGGTGCTGTTCGCCGACGCTGACATGAACAAGGCCGACTGGCAGTCGGGCCTCGCGACCTGCCTGGGAGTGCTCGGCATCGGCATCGGCTGGTGGTGGGCCGACGGCGTCGCCGCCCTGATCGTGTCGGCCGGCATCGTCCACGACGGGTTCCGCAACATCAAGGCGGCCATCAGCGGCCTGACCGACGTCAGGGCCCGCACGTACGACGACAAGGCGCCCCACCCGCTGATCCAGCAGGCGGAGCGCGTGCTCCACGACGTGCCCTGGGTGCGGGAGGCCGTGGTGCGGATGCGCGACATGGGCCACGTGTTCCACGTCGAGGTGTTCGTGGTGCCCCGGTCGGGCGAGGTGGTCACCGTGGAGCGGCTGGTCGAGGTGCGCGAGCAGCTGGAGCGGCTCGACGCCAAGCTGGCCGACGTGGTGGTGTCGCCGGTCGCCGACCTGCCGGGGGCGTTGCTGACGGTGGCCTGAGGGTCAGAGGCGCTTCGTCAGCTCGGTGGCGTAGGCGACCAGGGCGTCCTTGTACGGGCTCTTGCCGGTGGGAGCGGACACCCGGTTGACGGTGACGAGCCGCCCGCCGTGCACGAAGGAGACCCACTCGCCGGGTGACTCGTTGGTGGTGGGGCAGTACCAGCCTGCGGTGCCGCCCAGGTCGACGGCGCTGCCCTTGCCGTACGTCGGCAGGCAGGTCGTCGTCGACCGCTTGCTGAACCACGCGGAGTCGGGCATCACCAGGATCATCAGCTCCTGGTCTTGCGCGTTGGCCTTGTACAGGCAGCTCAGCCCCGGCCAGGTGCGACTCTCCTCCTGGGCCTGCGGCTCGCTGGTCGGCATCGGCGCCTTGTCGGGTGCCGTGTACGCCTGGGTGGCCGACGTCTGCACCTCCAGCCGCTGCAGCAGAGCCGGTACGGTCACCGCGGCGCAGCTGGTCGGCAGGGCACCGGCCGCGGGCGGAGCCGCGGCGGAGGTCGAGGCGGTGGTCGCCGGACGTGATGGGGTAGTGGCGCCGGTGGTCGCTCGGGATGCCGACGTGGACGTCGACGTCTGTGTGGCGGGGCTGGCCGATGTCGCCGGCGCCGGTGCCATGGTGCTGCTGGAGCAGCCCGCGAGGAGCAGCAGTCCCGAGGTCACCATCGCCACAGCCCGTCGCGCCATGGCCACAGGCTAGGGGCGTCTGAACGGCCTCGCCTCGCTCCGCGTCGGCGAGCCCTGGTTTCGACGCAGCCCGTTCTCGTCCCTCGGGCGGTCCTTGGTCAACCGGCGGTAAGGGGCCGACGCAGCCCGTCAGACGGTCTTCGCTCCACCAACGGTTCGGTCAACCGTCGACGCGGCACGCCGGCGTACCCAGAACGGCGCGACCGCCAGGCCGCGCCGGTGCAGCTGGACCATGAGCCAGACCGCGAGGGCGGTGAGAACGGCCACGGTGACCACGGAGGCCTCCATGCCGAACCCGCCGCCGGCGAGCCACGCCGGGCCTTCCAGGGTGGAGCGCAGATAGCCCTGACCGCCCTCGCTGGAGCCGGAGACGACGATGCCCAGCAGCGGGCCCTGGATCACGTTCCAGGCGAAGTGCAGCCCCATCAGCACCCAGAGCGAGCGCGTGAGGGCGTACAGGACGGCGAACAGCACGCCCGCCTCCAGGGCGATGGCGAGGGCGCCCTGGAGCGTGGCCTCGGCGTTGCCGAGGTGTGCCAGCCCGAAGACCAGCGCGCTCACCACGATCGACACCCAGGTGCCGAAGGTGTCCTCGACGAGCCGGAAGAGGATGCCCCGGAACAGGATCTCCTCGTTGATAGCGGCCCCGAAGCCGGCGGTCGCGAGCGCCCAGACCGGGTTGTACGACGCGTCGACACCGTGGATGCGGAAGGCGCCGAACGCCGCCAGCAGCCCCACGCAGAGCAGCTGCAGCACCGCGCCGAGTCCGAGACCGAGCAGCAAGCCGCGGCCGGCGCGGCGAGGCGCCAGCTCGTGCGGCGGGCGCCGCTGCTCGATCCACGTGGTCAGCAGTAGGTAGGCGCTCAGGAACGCGGGGATGCCGATCACGCCGCTCCAGCGGGTCGCCACCGCAGCGATCGCGTCCGTCCCGGAGGTGCCGGCGACGACCAGGCCGACGAGCAGGCCGACCAGCAGGCTGAACCCCACCGCCAGGCCGAAGAACATCAGCGCCCGCAGGCCGGCGTTGTAGCGCCAGCGGTGCAGCGGCGGGTACGGCTTGTACGGCTGGTCGGGGGGCAGCAAGTCGTCTCGCCGCAGGGCGAGCCCTTCTCCGCGCAGCCGGGTGACGACGTCGGTCGAGGGGCTCGTCATGCGGCGATGGTACGGGCGCGATGTCAGCCTGAGAAGGAGGCTTGGATGAGCTCGAGGCTGCGCCGGAACCCGTACGCCTCGAAACCCGCGCCCAGGTGCCGTTTGCGCATGGCGGGTTCGGCCCGGGCCAGCGCGACCCAGCGGCGCACCAGGAACCCCAGCGGCTTGCGGCCGCCCCTCAGGTCGCGCACCGCGCGCAGCACGAACGAGACCACCATCGGGCGGGCGAGCCAGATGCCGCGCGCGTCGAGACCCGCCTGCTGCGCGGGCCGCAGCAGCTCGACGGCGAAGATGCCCTCGGCGACGACGGGCAGGCGCCCGAGGCGTACGGTCTGGGTGCCCACTCGCCGGCTGGTCGCGATGTCGTACACGGGGGTGGTGGTCTCGCCCGTCGTCACCAGCTCGACCAGCGACGCCAGCGCGGCCTCGCCGTCCCAGGAGCCGGGGTGGTCCCAGTCGGTGCCGTACGTGCTTTGCGGCAGCCCCGGCGCGTCCCCGTCGCGGTAGAAGTCGTCGAGCCGGAACCGGGTGCCCCCAGACATGCGCGACAGGCGCGACTTGCCGCTGCCGGACGCGCCAGCCACGAGCACCACGTCGGCCATCGGTCAGGCCAGGCCGAGGGCGACGGCCATCTCCTGCTTCAGCGCCGCGAGCCGCTGGGCGTGCAGCTGCCGCGTCGCCCGTACGTCCTGCGACTCGGCCGCCGTGGAGCGCACCTCGAGGTAGCACTTGAGCTTCGGCTCCGTGCCCGAGGGGCGTACGACGACGCCGAGCGTGTCACCGCCCAGCTCGACGGCGTCGGTCGGGGGCAGGTCGCCGCCGGCGGCGAGGTCGGCCACGTCGACCTGCTCGCCGAGCAGCACCTGCGGCGGGGCGGCGCGCAGACGGGCCATGGCGTCGGAGATCAGCGAGAGGTCGGCGACGCGTACGGACAGCTGGGCCGTGGAGTGGAGACCGTACGTACGGGCGATCTCGTCGAGCCGGTCGGCGAGCGTGAGCCCCTCCGCACGCAGGCCGGCCGTCAGCGTCAGCAGCCGCAGCGCGGTGGTCATGCCGTCCTTGTCGGGCACGGACTCGGGGTCGGTGCAGTAGCCGATGGCCTCCTCGTAGCCGAACGCCAGCCCCGGCACCCGGCCGATCCACTTGAAGCCGGTGAGGGTCGCCTCGAACGGCTGCCCGTGGCGCTCCGCCATCGCCGACAGCAGCGTGGAGGAGACGATCGAGCACGCGTACACACCGGTGACACCGCGACGCAGCGCGTCGTCGGCCAGCAGCGCCCCCAGCTCGTCGCCGGTGAGCATCCGCCACTCGCCGTCGATCACGGCGGCAGCGGCGCACCGGTCGGCGTCCGGGTCGTTGGCGACGACCACGTCGACACCGTGCGCACGGGCGAGGTCGAGCGCCAGGTCGATGGCGCCGGGCTCCTCGGGGTTCGGGAACGCCACGGTCGGGAACGCCGGGTCGGGGTCGTGCTGGGCGGCGACCACGTACGGGTCGGGGAAACCCGCCCGCGCGGCGGCGGCCTCCAGCACGCGGGCACCGACGCCGTGCATGGCGGTGTACAGCCAGGACACCTCGCGCGGGGTGCCCGGCGCGGGGAGGGACGCCGCGTGCTCGACGTACGCCTGCACGAGGTCGTCACCGACCAGCGTGTACTCGCCGGAGCGGGGCAGGGTGCGTACGGGCTGCTCGGCGACCTCGGCGATCCGGTCGGCGATCTCGGCGTCGGTGGGCGGCACGATCTGCGAGCCGTCGCCGAGGTAGACCTTGTAGCCGTTGTCCTGCGGCGGGTTGTGCGAGGCGGTGACCACGACGCCGGCAACGCAACCGAGCCGCCCGATCCCGAACGGCACCACCGGGGTCGGGGTGGCGCGCTCGGTGAGCAGCACCTCGAACCCTTGCGCGGCGAGGATCTCGGCGGTGTCACGGGCCATGTCGGCCGACTTGAAGCGAGCGTCGTACGACACCAGCACCCGGCCGCCCTCGCAACCGTTGTCGACCAGCCAGTGCCCGAACCCGGCAGCGGCCTGCGAGACGACGACCCGGTTCATGCGGGCGGGGCCGGGGCCCATGGGGCCGCGCAGCCCCGCGGTGCCGAACTGCAAGGGGCCGGCGAACGCGGCCTCCAGCTCGGCCCGGGCGGCCTGGTCGCCGGCCTCGGCGTGCGCGATCAGCGTGTCCAGCTGGGCGACGGTGTCAGGGTCGATGTCCTGGTCGCGCCACGCGCGTGCCTCGGCGACTGACATGCGACAGAACCCCTTGTCTGGCGCTCTTCGGCTGTACGCGCCGCGCGCATGCTATCCGAGCAGCGACGAGCCTCGTCCGGGCGTGGCGGGCTCAGCCCTCGTCGAGGCCGCGTCTCCGCCCCGGGGTTTCGGGCAGGACGGCCGGGGTGCCCACGAAACGCTCGAAGATCGGGAACGCCTCGCCGGCGGTCAACACCTCGTCCGGGTGGACGTCGACGCTGTACGTCGTCATCGCCCTCCGTCCGTCTCACCCTGGTCGGCCTGCGGTGCGAACCCGTCGGCGTCGTCGTCGGTCCACTCCTCGTCGCCCCACTCGTCGAGGTGGTCGTCGCCGTCGAGATCGTCGTCGGTGACCTCCGTGAGCAGCAGACGCCGCTCGGTGCCGGTCTCGCGACGCAGCGAGTCGATCGCCACGTACACGAACGCCAGGCCGACGGCGAGCCACACCAGCAGCATCCCCGTGCCGACGAGACCCGGCGCCCCGACCCCGTACGCGACCCCCAGCAGCACCACGCCGATCAGCAGGACGACCGCGGCGGGCGCGAAGATGCCGAGGAACGTGCGGCGGGAGCGCTGCCACAGGCGCCGCGACAGCGTCATCTCGGCGATGCCGACCACCACCGCCCCAGCCATCGGCAGCTGGGCCAGGTCGAGCAGCGTCCGCTCGGTGGGCGTACGCGCCGGCCAGCCGGCGATCACCATCCAGCTGCCGAGCAGGACGAGAGCCACGGCCAGGACCGTCGCGACGACAAGAGTTGGTCGGATGCGCACCTGAATCACCCTAGGGCGCGTGCGAGGATGGTCGCGTGACACGAGTGGTGATCATCGGTGGCGGACCCGGCGGATATGAGGCGGCGCTCGTCGCCTCCCAGCTCGGCGGAGAGGTGACGCTCGTCGAGCGGCAGGGGCTCGGCGGAGCCGCGGTGCTGACCGACTGCGTCCCGAGCAAGACCCTGATCGCGACGGCCGAGGCGATGGCCACGCTGCGCTCGGCCGACGAGCTCGGCCTCAGCATCGGCTCCGAGGACGTGGTGGAGGCCATCAACGTCGACCTCACGAAGGTGAACCAGCGGGTGCTCAACCTCGCCGCCAAGCAGTCGGCCGACATCCGCAGCAGCCTCGACGGCAACGGCGTGGAGGTGGTGATCGGGTCGGGTCGGCTCGACGGCCCTGACGCGGTCGTCGTGACCAGTGACCAGGGCGAGCAGCGGATCGACGCAGAGATCACCCTGATCGCGACCGGCACCCGGCCGCGGGAGCTGCCCGACGCCCTGCCCGACGGCGAGCGGATCCTGACCTGGAAGCAGCTGTACGCGCTCACCAGCCTGCCCGAGCACCTCATCGTCGTCGGGTCCGGCGTCACCGGAGCCGAGTTCGCCAGCGCGTACAACGCCCTGGGCGCCTCGGTGACCCTGGTCTCGTCGCGCGACATGGTGCTGCCCGGTGAGGACCCCGACGCGGCCAAGGTGCTGCAGGACGTGTTCGTGTCGCGGGGCGTGGAGATCAAGTCCGGGTCACGTGCGGTGGCCGCACGGCGTGAGGGCGACGGGGTCGTGGTCACCCTCGCCGGGGGCGAGGAGATCGAGGGGTCCCACTGCCTGATGGCCGTCGGCAGTCTCCCCAACACCGAAGATCTCGGCCTCGAGGAGGCCGGGATCGCCATGGACCGCGGCTACATCACGGTCGACAAGGTCTCGCGCACGAGCCGACGCGGTGTGTACGCCGCCGGCGACGTCACCGGTGTCCTCCCGCTGGCCTCGGTGGCCGCCATGCAGGGCCGCATCGCCATGTGGCACTCGCTCGGTGACGCGGTGGCGCCGCTCAACCTGGCCTCGGTGTCGTCGAACGTCTTCACTGCCCCGGAGATCGCGACGGTGGGCGTGACCCAGAAGGACGTCGACTCGGGCTCGTCGCAGGCGGTCGGTGTCACGGTGTCGCTGCGCGGCAACGCCCGCGCCAAGATGCAGGACAACACGGAGGGCTTCGTGAAGCTCTTCTGCCTGCCGCTCACCGGCATCATCGTGGGCGGCGTGGTCGTGGCCCCGCACGCCAGCGAGCTCATCCACGCCGTCTCCGTCGCGGTCGCCGAGCGCATCACGGTAGACACCTTCAGCCACGACTTCACCGTGTACCCGTCGGTGTCCGGCTCGATCGCCGAGGCGGCTCGCCGGCTGCACGGCCACGCGGCGCAGCGTCAGATCACCGTCTAGCCGGCTAGCGGGGCACGTCCAGCAGCTCCGCGTACGCGGCCTGGACCGGCAGCACGTCGGGCCGCAACGCTCTGAGCACCGGCTGCCTCAGGGTGCCGTTCTCCGAACGGGTCAGATAGCGCACCTGCACGCACAAGATCGGCTCCACCCAGGTGGTGCGCCGGACCTCGGGGCCGTCCGGGCGCGGGTCGAACGGGCAGGTGGGCCGTTCGATCTCCCGCAGCACCTGGAGCAGGTCGTCACGCTGGGCGTGGGGCAGGCCTGAGCCGACCCGGGCCAGCGGGTAGAGCACGGGGTCGTCGTCGAAGGTCTCCTCGTCGGAGGCGTGACCGATCCACACCGACCCGAGCCGGTTCGCGTTGTCGGTCTCGGGCACCCAGCCGCCGATCACGCCGACCACCTCGACCTGGTGCGGCACCTTGAGCCAGTGCTCGCTGCGTACGCCGGGCTGGTAGGGCGAGCTGCGGCGCTTGCTCATCACGCCCTCCAGCCCCGAGGCGCGGGTGGCCTGCACCAGCAGGTCGCCGTCGTCGTGCTGCGGCGACACCTGCCAGACCGGGCGGCCCAGGTGGGGGAGCGTGACACCCTCGACGTCGAGCGAGTCCAGCAGCGCACGGCGCTCGGTGAGCGGCACCCGCACCAGGTCGGTGCCGTCGAGGCGCAGCAGGTCGAACACCATGTACGTCACCGGGCGGGTCTGCGACAGCAGGGAGGCGCGCCCCGTGTCGCGCACGTGCATGCGGTGGGCGATGGCCTGCAGCGTCGGGCGCCCCGACGGGTCGAGGGCCACCACCTCCCCGTCCAGCAGGCAGTCGGGCAGCCCTCCGGCCGTACCCACGACCTCGGGGTAGGCGGGCGTGACCTCACCGCCGGTGCGGTTGGTGAGCCGCAGCGCGCCGTCGCGCACCTCGGCCATGATGCGGACGCCGTCCCACTTGACCTCGTGCACCCACTCCTCGCCCTCGGGAGCGCGCCCCGGCGTGGGGGTGAGGGTGGCGAGCATCGGACGCATGGGTCGTAGTGTCCCACTTGCACCAACCGTCACAACCGTCCGACGATGACGCGGCGAGGCCCCGAAGGGGTGAAGGGCGGCGCGGCCTCGGGTCGTGCAGGTGCCGGCATGCCAAGGTCAGAGGGCCTTCTCGCAGAAAGGACTGCTGTGGGTTTCATGAAGCGCTTGCGGCGCGACTGGGTGCTCGTGCTCTTGACACTGCCGGGGTTCTTGATCCTGTTCGTGTTCCACTACGCCGCGCTGGCCGGCAACGTGATCGCGTGGAAGGACTACGTCCCGTACTCGACCATCTCTGAGGCCCCGTGGGTCGGGTGGGACAACTTCCGCATCATCACCGATGGTGACCCGCGGTTCCTGAACGCGGTCAAGAACACACTGGTGCTGACCGTGGTGCAGACCGTGTTCGTCTTCCCGGCCCCGATCATCGTGGCGCTGCTGCTCAACAGCGTGCTGTCGCCGCGCATCAAGAAGGTCGTGCAGAGCATCCTCTACCTGCCGCACTTCCTGAGCTGGGTCGTCGTGGTCGCGATCTTCCAGCAGGTGCTGGGCGGTGCCGGCCTCATCAACACCTGGTTGCGCTCGCGGGGTGCCGAACCGATCAACATCATCGGCAACCCCGACCTGTTCGTGGGGCTGCTCACGAGCGAGGTGATCTGGAAGGACACCGGCTGGGCGACCATCCTGTTCCTGGCCGCGCTGTCGCAGATCGACCCCTCCCTGTACGAGGCCTCGGCCGTCGACGGCGCCTCGCGCTGGCGGCAGATGCTGCACGTCACCCTGCCCGCGCTGAAGAGCATCATCGTGCTGCTGCTGATCCTGCGCCTGGGCGACTCGCTGTCGGTCGGCTTCGAGCAGATCATCCTGCAGCAGCGAGCGGTCGGAGAGGAGGCCAGCGAGGTGCTCGACACCTACGTCTTCAACTACGGCATCACCGGCAACGGCTGGGGCGAGGCCACAGCGGTCGGCCTCGTGAAAGGCGTGATCGGCACGATCCTCGTGCTGGCGTCGAACAAGATCGCGCACCGCTTCGGTGAGCAGGGGGTGTACCAGGCATGAGCCGCCGTCACACGCTCATCGACGGGCAGCAGCGCCCGGGCGTGACCGAGAACATCATCAAGACCGTGGCCCTGGGGCTGCTCTGCCTCATGGTGGTCCTGCCGTTCCTCGGCATCCTGTCGACGTCGGTCTCCTCGGCCGACCACATCAACAAGGCCGGCGGTCTCGTCCTGCTGCCGGACGGCATCAACCTCTCCGCGTACCGGTCGTTGCTGACCGGCGGGGTGGTGACCCGGGCGCTCCTGATCAGCCTGGGCATCACGCTGGTCGGGTCGTTCCTCAGCCTGGCGGTGTCGACGATGATGGCGTACGGCCTGAGCCGTCCCGGCAGCCTGTTCAGCAAGCCGATGCTCCTGCTTCTACTCTTCAGCCTGCTGTTCACCCCGGGCCTGATCCCCAGCTACCTCACCGTCAAGACCGTCGGGCTGCTCGGGTCGTGGTGGGCGCTGATCCTGCCGTCGCTGGTGAGCGCCTTCAACGTGATCGTGCTGCGCTCGTTCTTCATGGGCCTGCCCAGCGAGCTCATCGAGTCGGCACGTATCGACGGGGCAGGCGAGTGGGCCATTTTCACGCGCGTCGTGCTTCCGCTGTCGAAGGCCATCCTGGCCGTGATCGGTCTGTTCTACGCGGTCGGCTACTGGAACAGCTTCTTCAACGCGCTGCTCTACCTCGACGACCAGGGCAAGTGGCCGCTCCCGCTGGTGCTGCGCACCTACGTCTTGGAGTCCGCCCAGCTGGCCGGCGGTGACATCGGCGGCGCCGACGTGCTGCCGCCGCAGCCGGCCCTGCAGATGGCCATGCTGGTCATCGCCATCGTGCCGATCCTGATCGTCTACCCGTTCCTGCAGAAGCACTTCGCGACCGGCATGCTGACCGGTGCCGTGAAGGGCTGAAAGACACCTCGAAGGAGAGAACATGTCCCAGATCAACCGACGCACGCTGTTCGGGGGAATCGCCGCCGCGGCCACCACGTCGGCGCTCGCCGCCTGCTCCAGCTCCACCACGGGAGGCCCCGGCGGCACCGGCGGGGGCAAGTCGAAGGCACCGGTGCCGACGTACGCACCGCTGCCCGGCGGCCCGACCCCCGACATCAAGGGCGACGGCACCATCCCCGACACCTTCTTCCGCTACCCCGACAACCCCGTGGTGTCGGTGAAGGCGAAGCCTGGCGACGGCAAGCCCGTCAACATCCTCACGCAGACGTTCTCCCCGGTGACCGCCACCCCGCCGCAGAACACCATGTGGGCGAACCTGCAGGACCAGATCGGCTCGGAGCTGAAGATCCAGCAGATCCCGTCGGGTGAGTACGCGACGAAGTTCTCCACCACGGTCGCCGGCTCGCAGCTGCCCGACATGTACTTCATCGCCGAGGTCCCCGACCTGCCGCGGCTCATCCAGGCCACCTCGCTCGACCTCACCGACTACATCGCCGGCGACAAGATCAAGGCCTACCCGAACCTGGCCGCGATCCCGACCGACTGCTGGGAGGCCGGTCGCTACAACGGGCGTCTGTACGGGCTGCCCTCGCCCCGGGGCGCGATGTCCTCGGGCATCCTGTACCGCCGCGACGACATGCTCGCCAAGAAGGGCATCAAGGCCGACGTCACCAGCTTCCAGTCGTTCTTCGACCTCTGCAAGCAGCTGAACGACCCCCGCGGCGGTGTCTGGGCCCTGACGCTGGTGCCGGGGCAGTACATCAAGAACATGCTCGGCGTGCCGAACTTCTGGGGCTACGTCAAGGACAAAGACTTCATGGAGAGCTGGTGGACCCACCCGCGCCTGGAGGAGGCGCTGGAGGCCCAGCGCAAGATCGTCGCCGAGGGCCTCATGAACCCCGACGCGTTCGCCAAGCCCAACTCCAAGGTCTGGTTCTCCACCGGCAAGGCCTACTTCAACCCCGACTCGTTCTCGGGCTGGGCGCAGTACTGGAACGACGCCCCCGCAGGGTTCGACATCAACGGCATGGAGATCCCGGCGTTCGACGGCAACGGCAAGGGCCACCTCTGGATGAGCTTCCCCTCGTTCGGCCGCTCCGCCATCAACAAGAACGCCAAGGACCGGGTGGAGACGCTGCTCAAGGTCGCCGACTACATGGCCGCGCCCTTCGGCACCGCGGAGTACCTGGCCGCCAAGTACGGCAAGCAGGGCACCGACTACACGATGACCAACGGGGTGCCGACGCCGACGCAGTCGGGCGGGGCCAACAAGGAGATCGGTATCAAGTACATCGTCGACGCGGCGCTGGTGAACTTCATGCCGGGCCACGACGAGTCCGCGAAGAAGCTCGACGGGCTGATGCGCAAGCTGGTCCCAGACGCCTACCGCAACGACGCCGTCTACCTCTACTCGGCCGAGGTGGAGAAGAACTTCGCCAACGACCAGAAGACCTTCAACGGCCTGGAGAACGACATCGTCCAGGGCCGCAAGCCGGTCTCCGACTGGCGCCCGGCCGCCGACGCCTGGTGGAAGGACCACGGCGAGAAGATGTCGAAGGAGCTGACGGCCGCCTACCACGAGGCCGGTCGCGGCTGATCGTCTCGCACGAGCGCCCATCGCCGATCGGCGGTGGGCGCTCGGCGGTTCCCGGGCACTACCGTGGGCGCCGCAGGAGAGGGGGTGAGCCGATGACGTCCGTGGCGGCTCGGGTGTGGCGGGGCGGTGAGATGGTGGCCCGCCGGCTGGAGATGGACGATCTCGACCGCTGGCTCGCGACGCCAGACGCGCTGGTGTGGGTCGATCTCTGCGACCCCGACCCCGCCGACCTCGCCCGCCTCGCCGAGGAGCTGCGGCTCGACGCCCCGGCCGTGGAGGACGCGGTGGCGGAGGGGGAGCGGGTCAAGCTGTCTCGTCACCCCGGCCACCTGTTCTGCACGATCTACGCCTCCCGGATCGTCGTCGGCGACGACCCCGAGCACCGCTCCAACCTGGTCACGTCCCAGGTGTCCGCCTTCGTGATGCCCCGTGGCCTGATCACCGTGCGGAGCGACGACGGGTTCGACATGGCCGATGTGCTGCAGCGCTGGGCCGACAACGCAGATCTGCTGCAGGACGGGGTGTTCGCCCTGTTCCACGGGCTCCTGGACACGATCATCGACGGGCACTCCGCCACGGTCGACATGCTCGAGGGCGAGATCACCACCCTGGAGGACCAGGTCTTTGCCGAGGCCGTCCCGGGGCGCCAGGTGCAGCAGCGCATCTACCGCCTCCGGCGCGAGCTGGTCGACCTGCGGCGCATCATCGTCCCCCTCCGGGAGGTAGTGCTGGGGATCGTGCGCCGTCGGCTGCCGGCCAGCGCAGACGCTGAGCACGCCCCACCGAGCTTCCCCGAGGGCACGCTGGCCGGCTGGTACGACGACCTGTACGACCACGTGGTGCGTGCCTGCGAGGACACGGAGTCGCTGCGCGACATGGTCGGCGGCCTCTTCGACACCCACCTGTCGCTGCAGAACACCCGCCTCAACACCGTCATGAAGAAGCTGGCCGGCTGGGCCGCGGTGATCGCCGTGCCCACGGCGGTCACCGGGTGGTTCGGCCAGAACGTCCCGTACCCAGGCTCGGAACAGATGAGCGGGCTCTGGATGAGCGTCGGGCTGATCGTCGTCGGCACCATCGGTCTGTATGCCCTGTTCCGCCGGCACGACTGGATCTGACGTGCTCCCCGCCGCCCTCGTCCGTCCGCGGCTGACGTCTGCCCTCAGTGAGGGACGCGACTGGTTCGTGGAGGCGCCCGCCGGCTGGGGCAAGACCACCGTCCTGACCCAGCTCGCCTGCGCCGTCCCTGGTGTGCTCCTGGTCGCCCCGGGCCCGCGCGGGGACGGCCTGGCGGGCCTGCCGCAGGTGCGGCGGGGCCTCGCGGCGGTGCTGCGACTGTCGGGGCGGAGCGACGCCGCCGCCATCGTGGAGGCGCAGGGCGGCTCCGACGCGGGTGACGGCGAGACCCTCGCCCAGCTGCTGCTGGCGAGCCTGGAGGACGCCGACGACCCGGGCACCCTGGTCGTCGACGACCTGCACCGGGCGGACCCCGCCGTGGCGGCGTTCCTCGCTGCGCTGCTGCAGCGCAGCCCGGTCCACCCGCTTCGTCTGGTCGTGGCCGGCCGCTCACCGGCCGAGGGTCTTGACCTGCGCCGCACCGTCCGGCTCTCCGCCGCCGACCTCGCCCTCGATGCGGCCGAGGCGAGGGAGCTGTGGCGCCTGGCGCTCCCGGGCGAGTGCCCAGACGGCGCCCAGGCGCTCCGCGACCGCGTGGAGGGCTGGCCCCTGGCGTACGCGATGGCGCTGCAGCGGATCGCCGCCCAGCCCGCCGCGGAGCGAGGCCACGAGCTGGAGCGGCTGCTGCGCAACTCCGCCGCGGTGAGTCGCGTCGCCGCCGACATCGCCGACGGGCTGCCACCCGCGCAGCGCACGCTGCTGGCCGAGATCGCGTCCCTCCCCATGGTCGACGAGGTCGTCCTCGACGGCCTGGGCGGCGACGGGACGGCTCAGGCGCTGCGTGCCGCGGGCGTGCCCTGGATGATCGGCCACGACGGCTGGTGGCGGCTGCCGGAGGTCTTCGCCGGCAGCCTGCGCACCACCTCGGCGCCGCTCACGGCCGGCACGGCACGTCTGGTCGCTCAGCGGTACGGGGAGCGGGGCGAGGCCGCCGAAGCGGTGCGCCTGCTGGTTCGCTCCGGTCTGGTGGAGGCAGCCTGCGAGCTGATCAGCCGGCTGGGCGGCGACAGCTCCGACGACCTGGACCCGGTGACCACCGAGCTCGCCGTTGGTTCGCTCCCCGAGGGCGCCTACGCCCGTCACGTGCCCGCGCTCACCGCCTACGCCCGCATGCTCGGTCAGACCCTGCGCGAGCAGGAGCGTGACGCGTTCCTCGACCGCGCGATCCGTACGGTCGAGCAGACCGAGCCGGGCAGCGAGCTGCCGCTGCGGGCGGAGCGCTGCTGCGCCGCCGCGTGGCCCGGCTCGTCCAGCCCGTACGGCACCGTGGAGCACTGCCGCTCGCTGCTGGCCGTGTGCCCGGCCTTTGACATCCGCACCCGCGGCCGCCTGCTGGAGGCGCTGGGGCAGCTGCTGGGCTACAGCACCGACCCCGGTGAGGTGGTGCTGGCGCAGAGCTCGCTCCGGACGGCGGTGGAGCTGGCCCTGGCGGCCGGGATGCGCACCGAGGCGATCCGGGCGCTGCAGACCCTGGCCTACCACGTGCATCTGCGACGCGGGGCATTCGCTCAGGCCGAGGAGGCCCTGGGCGATGCGGAGGTGCTCTCACGGCCGTACTCGGTGGAGCGCATCCGCCTGATGTGCTACCGGGCGGACCTGCTCGTCGCCGCTGGGCGGACCACGGAGGCGGCGGACCTCATCGACGCCGCAGAGCGGCTGTGTGCTCCCGCCGGCCGCCCCGGGATGCTGGCCCTGGCCGCCTGGGAGCGGGTGAACCTGGCGGGCGTCACCGGTGACCGGGAGGGTGCCGAGACCGCCGTCCGGCAGGTGCTGGCCTCGCCGCTGATGGGGTCGGGCCTGGGGTCGTGGTTCCTCTCCGAGGCCGCGTGGTGCCTGGCGCGGCTGGGGGCCCTGGAGCTTGCCGAGGAGCTGGCCGGCCAGGCGTGGCGGCGGGGGGACGCCCCTCAGATCGCCGGCATCGCACGGCTCGCCGTTCAGTGCCGCGCAGGCGGGGCCGACCTGGCCGCCGTCGACCGCCTCGTCGAGGAGACGCTCGGGCACCCCGACACCGAGCCGCGGCACCGCTGGCGGGTGCTGCTCTACCAGGCCACCGCGCACCTGCGAGCCAGGTCGCCGCAGGCGTCGGCACTGGCGGCGACCGCGCTCGCTGATGGCGTGGTCGGCGGCGTCGACCTGCCCGCGATCCACGAGCCGGAGCTGGCCGCCGCCGCCCGGGAGCAGGGGGACTCGGCGGGCGAGACGGAGGCGGTGACCGAGGTCATCGCCCTGGGCGGGCTGCAGGTCTTCCGGCAGGGGCGCGGCCTGCCCGCGGCGGGAAGAGCTCCGGACCTGCTGCTGGCCACCGTGCTCGCGGGGCGTGGCCGGGCCGACACCTGGACGGTCGTGGAGGCGCTCTGGCCCGACGTGGACCCCGAGGTGGGGCGCCGCAGGCTGCGCAACGTGCTCACTCGCGCGCGGGCGGCGTACGGCGACATCGTGGAGCGCTCTGGCGAGGAGCTGCGCCTGCAGCCGGGTGTGCGGGTCGATGCGTACGACCTGGTGGCCGCTGCGGAGGAGGCGAGGCTGGCGCTGGTCCGCGGCGACGTGGTGCGGGCCGAGACCGCGGCGCTGCGCGCCGTCGGCCGAGGGCAGGGGCCGGCGCTGCCGGGTGTCGACACCGAGCAGGTGGCGGGGTGGCGCGAGGAGGTACGGCTCGACCGGCTGGCCTGCCTGGCGCTGCTGACGGACAGGGCCGAGGCGGACGGCCGCGTGGACGCGGCGGTGCGCTGGCTGGAGGCGGCCCACGCCGAGGAGCCGTGGGAGGAGCGCTGGCTGGTCCGTGCCGTGCTGCTGCTGGCACGCTCGGGCCGCCCCGGCTCCGCGGCGAGACTGGCCCGGCGGGGCATCGAGGCAAGCGAGGAGATGGGTGTGCCGCCGGCCCGGGAGCTGCTCGCCGCCGCGGGCTGACCCGGTTCTGACCCGGACCGGCCGAAAGTGTCGGAGCGCTGCACTAGGTTGCGTGCATGCCGCAGACCGTGAAGGGTGTCGTCGCCCGCAGCAAGGGAGCGCCGGTCGAGATCGTCGACATCGTGGTGCCCGACCCGGGGCCCGGAGAGGCCGTGGTGCGGGTGCAGGCCTGCGGGGTCTGCCACACCGACCTGCACTACCGCGAGGGCGGCATCAACGACGACTTCCCGTTCCTGCTCGGCCACGAGGCCGCCGGCGTGGTCGAGTCGGTCGGGGAGGGCGTCACGGAGGTCGCGCCGGGCGACTTCGTGGTGCTCAACTGGCGGGCGGTGTGCGGCCAGTGCCGCGCGTGCCGTCGCGGCCGGCCCTGGTACTGCTTCGCGACGCACAACGCGGCGCAGAAGATGACCCTCACCGACGGCACCGAGCTCACGCCCGCGCTCGGCATCGGGGCGTTCGCGGAGAAGACGCTGGTGCACGCCGGCCAGTGCACCAAGGTCGACCCGGAGGCCTCGCCGGCGGCCGCCGGTCTGCTCGGCTGCGGGGTGATGGCGGGTTTCGGTGCCGCGGTCAACACCGGCGCGGTGGGCCGTGGCGACTCCGTGGCGGTGATCGGCTGCGGCGGCGTGGGCTCGGCGGCCGTCGCCGGGGCCCGGCTGGCCGGAGCCTCGCGGGTCATCGCGGTGGACGTCGACGACCGCAAGCTGGAGCGGGCGCTGACGCTGGGCGCGACGCACACGGTGAACTCGAGCGAGACCGACGCCGTCGAGGCGATCCGGGGGCTGACCGACGGCCACGGCGCCGACGTGGTGGTGGAGGCGGTCGGGCGGCCGGAGACGTACAAGCAGGCGTTCTACGCCCGCGACCTGGCCGGCACGGTCGTGCTGGTGGGGGTGCCCACGCCGGAGATGATGATCGAGCTGCCGCTGCTGGACGTGTTCGGCCGGGGTGGGGCGCTGAGGTCGAGCTGGTACGGCGACTGCCTGCCCTCGCGGGACTTCCCGATGCTCATCGATCTCTACCGGCAGGGCCGCTTCGACCTGGACGCTTTCGTGTCGGAGACCATCGGCATCGGTGACGTGGAGGCGGCGTTCGAGAGCATGCACCGCGGCGACGTGCTGCGGTCGGTCGTGGTGATGGAGGGGCAGGCATGAGCCAGCAGACGTACGACGACGAGGGGGCGGTCATCGAGCCGGCGCGGGTCGACCGGGTGGTGACGGCCGGCACGTTCAGCCTAGACGGCGGCACGTGGGACGTGGACAACAACGTCTGGGTGGTGGGTGACGACGACGAGTGCATCGTCATCGACCCCGCGCACGAGGTGGAGCCGATCCTCGACGTGGTGATGGGGCGGCAGGTGCTGGCGATCCTGTGCACCCACGCGCACGACGACCACATCAGCGCGGTCACGGCTCTGCGCGACGCGACCGGCGCCCCCGCGCTGGTCCACCCCGACGACCGGATGCTGTGGGACGTCACCGTGCCCTCGCCCCCCGACGCCGAGCTCGCCGACGGCATGCTGTTCGAGGTGGGCGGCATCGAGCTGCAGGTTCTCCACACGCCGGGCCACTCGCCCGGGTCGTGCAGCATGTACGCGGAGGCGCTGGGCAGCGTGTTCTCCGGTGACACCCTGTTCCAGGGCGGCCCGGGGGCGACCGGGAGGTCGTACAGCCACTTCGGCACCATCATCGAGTCGATCCGAACCAAGCTGCTGACCCTGCCGGAGGACACCGTGGTCCTCACCGGCCACGGATCCCTGACCACTATCGGCCAGGAGGCCCCCGACCTCGACAGCTGGATCGCCCGGGGGCAGTGATCGTGACCGGTGTCCGACCCGTCGTGCTCCGGGAGGGGTACGCCGCCGCCTCGATCGAGAAGCCGCGCTGACGTGCTGGCGCTCAGTGATCTGGCGCGCGCCGTGGTGGTGGCTCCCATGGCGGGCGGGCCGAGCACCCCGGCCCTGGTGGCGGCAGCCGCGGCGGCGGGCGGCCTTGGCTTCCTGGCCGGCGGCTACCGCACGGCCCAGGACCTGATGGGGCAGGTCGGCCACCGTGCGTGGCACCACCGAGACGTTCGGGGTGAACCTGTTCGTGCCCGAGCCGGGGGCTGACCTCGCCGCGGCGCCCGCGTACCGGCAGCGCCTGCTGCCACTCGCCGAGCGCTTCGGCGTGGAGCTGACCGAGCCCCAGGACGACGACGACTGGCCGGCCAAGGTGGCGGCGCTGCTGGACGACCCGGTGCCGGTGGTCTCGTTCACGTTCGGCTGCCCGCCGCCAGAGGTGCTGCGGCGGCTCGCCCAGGTGGGCACGCTCACGGCCGTGGGCGTGGCCGACGTGGCCGGGGCGAGGGAGGCCATCGAGGCCGGGGCCGGCGCGCTCGTGGTGCAGGGCCCGGACGCCGGCGGTCACCGCGCCACCCTGCGCTGCGCCGACGAGCCCTCAGTCGGGCTCAGGTGAGCTGCTCGATGAGGTCCTGGTCCGGGTCCCACCAGCGCAGCCGGTCGGCGACCAGGGTGGCGGGCGCCCCGGCGGCCTCGAGCACCGCGACTGCCTCGGTGAGGCGGCGCCGGGGGAGCCGCCGGCAGAGGGTGACGTGCGGGGTCCACACGGGATGCCGCACCCCCGGCACCTGCGCCCGCAGACTCGCGGTCGCCTCCGCCAGGGCCGGGTCAGGCTCCACGACGTAGGCCAGCGTCACCCGCGGGCCCTCCCCGAGCATCAGCAGACCACGGACGGTCAGCGTCGCCGGCAGCAGCGGCAGCACCAGCTCCCGTGCCCGCTCGACCACCTCGTCAGCAACGGGAGAGGCCACGACCAGCGTCAGGTGCGGTGCGTTGACCATCGACCGGTGGTCGGCCTGCGACGGGAGCCCGGCATCCTGCAGGGCGGCCCAGCGGTCGCGTACGGCCTGGTCGGACTGCTCGTCGAAGCTCAGCTCCAAGCCGTGGTCGGGCACCGGGCGAGCCTAGCCGCACACCGCCCCCAGGCAGGCGAGAGCACGGGTCAGGCGACGGGTCGGGTCAGAGGCAGACGCGCCAGACGATCGGGCGAGTCAGGCGACAGCGCGGATCGCTGCGACGGCCTCGGCGACCGTGCGTCCAGCGAGGCTCTCCCGCATCCAGGGCTGAGGGGTGACGCCTGCCGGAGGCGCGAGGGTGCCGTCGGCACGGATCAGCCAGCGTCCGTCGGCCAGCCCGGTGCTCTGCATCTCCGGCACACCCGGGTCCGGCGGCGTGGAGTGCGGCATGCCGGGGGACGCCGCGAGAAGCATGAGGTAGCGCTCGCCCGCGACGGGGAGGGGGTCGTTGACCATCAGGTAGCGCTGGCCCTGCGCCTGGCCGCCGAAGAACCAGAGGCGGCAGCGGCTGAAGGCCGCCGAGCCTGGCCGTGCGAGCACGGTCTGGGTGACGTCGAGAACGGCGTCGGTCCGGACGTCGGGCGCCACCCCTGCGTACTTCGGCCCTGCCCCTCGCTCGGCAGCACGAACGAGCGGAGGCTGCCGACCGTGCCCAGCACGACCGCGTCCGACCCGGCGACCAGCTCGGCGAGCGAGGAGAGCACCACGCGGTCGACCGGCCCGGTCTCCAGGGTTGTCTCCGTCTGCGGGAGGGCATCGAAGGCCGCAGCAGGACCAGGCCAGGTCTCGACGCGCCCCGTCCTCGTTCCTCGGACGGGGCCTTGCTCAACCGGCGTTCGTGGGGCGGTGGTTGCTCAACCGGCGGTGCTGCCGTCAGGGCGTACGACGACCTTGAGGCCCTCGCGCGTAGCGGCGAAGCGGAAGGCCTCGTCGACCTGGTCGAGGGGGAACCGGTGGGTGACCATGGCCGGCAGGTCGACCAGGCCGCGCTGGGCGAGGGCGATCGCCCGGGGGTAGACCTCCTTCATGCGGCGCACGATGGCGATGGTGAGGCCCTTGCGACGGGCGTTGCCAGCCGGGAAGGAGGTGACGTCCTCGTCGGGGATCCCGGCCAGCACCACCCGGCCGCCCGGGCGCGCGAGCTGCATCGCCTCGGTGACGGCCTCCGGCGAGCCGCTCGCCTCGAAGACCACGTCGAACAGCCCGAGCGACTTCAGCTCGGCCGGGTCGACCGCGTCGTCGGCACCCATCGACAGCGCCGCTCGCCGGCGGTGCTCCAGCGGCTCCACCACCGAGACCCGGGTGGTCAGGCCGTGTGCGGCGAGCTGCACCAGGAACAGCCCGATCGGGCCCGCCGCGACGACGGCGACGCGCGCACCGAGGCGTACGTGCCCCAGGTCCCAGGCGTGGATGGCCACGCCGAGCGGCTCCAGCAGCGCGGCGTCCTCCACGGTCATGCCCTCGGGCAGCGGGAAGAGCGCGTGCGTCGGCCAGGTCATCAGCTCCGACATGCCGCCCTCGGTCGCCCCCTGCCCGGAGAACTTCACGTTCGGGCACAGGTTCACGTTGCCCTCCAGGCACCGCTCGCAGGCACGGCAGGGGAGCGCCGGGTCGATGGCGACGACCTGACCGGCGTACGGGCCGTCGACCGCCACCCCGCCCATCTCGTGACCGGGGATCCCGGGCCGCTCGATGCGCGCGTCGCCGATGCCCCCCTCGCTGAACCAGTGCAGGTCCGAGCCGCACAGCCCCACGGCGCCGACCCGCACCAGCGACTCGTCCTCGGCAGGAGTGGGATCAGCCTCCTCGGCTACCCGGATGTCCTCGGTGGCGTGCAGGCGTGCGGCCTTCATGGAGACGTCCCTTCGCTGGCTGGCGACCTCACCCTAGAGGGCCGGGCTCGGACCGCCGGCCGGCCTCACCCGAAGAACCGGTGCGCCGCGCCCACGGCGACCCGGATCCCGACGCCGATCGCGTCCTCGTCGGCGTCGAAGTGGCCGGCGTGGAGGTCCAGCTCCGGCCCGGGGGCGCCGGGCGTCCGGACACCGAGCCGCACGTACGCGATCGGCACCCGGCGGCCGTACCAGGCGAAGTCGTCCCCGCCCCAGCTGTGCTCGGCCTCGCCGACGGCGCCCTCGCCGAGGGTCTCGCCGGCGACCCGCCGCACCAGGTCGATCATGCCGGCGTCGTTCACCACGGGCGGCACGCCCTGGGTGTACGCGAGCTCGTGGCCCGCGCCGGTGCCGGCCAGCAGGTCGTCCAGCTGGGCGGCGACCACCTGCGGCAGCCGCTCCCACGCCTCGGCGTCGGGGGTGCGTACGGTGCCGCGGAGCGTGCACTCGGCCGGGATCACGTTGGCGGCCGAGCCGGCGTGGACGGCTCCGAAGACGAGACGTACGGCATCCTCGCCGACCAGCCCGGCCACCCGTTCCGGCAGCTCGGTGACCACGCGGGCGGCGACCTGCACCAGGTCGACGGTGTTGCCGGGGCGAGCCGTGTGGCCGCCAGGCCCGGTGAGCCGCAACGAGAAAGTGTCGCACGCGCTGGTCAGAGGGCCCACCCGCAGGCCGACCGTGCCCACGTCACGGTGCGGGTCGCAGTGGAACCCGACCATCGCGCCGATCCCGTCGGCGTGACCGTCCCCGACCACGATCTGGGCACCGCTCGGCACGACCTCCTCGGCCGGCTGGAAGATCACCCGCACCGGGCCGGGCAGCAGGTCGCGGTGACGCGCCCAGTACGTCGCGACACCCAGCATCACGGTGGTGTGCACGTCGTGCCCGCAGGCGTGGGAGACGCCCGGCACCTGGCTGCGGTAGGGCACGTCCTTCTCGTCCTGCATCCCCAGCGCGTCGATGTCGGCGCGCAGCCCGAACCGGAGCCCCGAGACCCCGCCCGGCGGATCGATGTCGACGACCAGCCCGGTGCCGGAGGAGACCCGCTGCGGGGCCAGCCCCGCCAGGGTGAGCCGCTCGGCGAGCAGGTCGGTCGTGGCGTGCTCGGCGTACGAGAGCTCGGGGTGCGCGTGCAGGTGCCGACGCAGGGCCACCAGATCGTTCCCGTGCTCGGCCAGCCAGTGGTCGAGGGCAGCCGTCATCCGTCGGATCGGCTGTCGGCGAGATCGCGTGCGAGCTGGTGAACCACATCGGCGAGCGTAGCCCCGTCGCCGATGAGTGCCCGCTGCCGCTCAGCACCTGAGCCGGCGGCCGCGATGCGCAGCACCCCTTCCAGCTCGGCCACCGAGCCGATCAGCTCGGCCGCGGGGCGTACCTCCTCGACCAGCTCGGCGACCAGCTCGCGTGCCGGCCGCTTCCGTACACCGCCGGGCTCCTCGACGATCAGGTCGGCCGCCAGGCCGTGCCGGCCGGCCAGCCAGCGGTTCTCCCGCACCACCCACTCCCGCGGCGGCGCACCCAGGGTGCCGTCGTCGATGCGAGCGTCGATGGTGGCCACCAGCGCCTGCGTGAGCGCGGCGACGGCGATCGTGTCGGTGAGCGTCGGCATGGCGTCGCACATGCGCAGCTCGATGGTGCCGAACCCCGGATGGGGCCGGACGTCCCACCACACCTCCCGGATCGAGGTGATGCAGCCGGTGTCGAGGAGCGTCTGCATGAACTCCTCGAAGTCGCTCCAGGCGGCGAGCTGCGGCGGCAGCCCGGCGGTGGGCAGGCCCTCGAAGACCTTGGAGCGCGCGGACGCCAGACCGGTGTCGTCGCCCTCGAAGTACGGCGACGAGGCCGACAGCGCGAGGAACAGCGGGAGGTAGCGCCGCATCTCGTTGATGATCGTGATCGCGCGCTCTCCGCTCTTCACGCCGACGTGCACGTGGACGCCGCAGATCAGCAGGCGCCGGGCGGGCCACTGCATGCGCTCGATCAGCTGGTGGTAGCGCGGGGCGGGGCTGACCAGCTGGTCCTTGGCCTCGGCGAACGGGTGGGTCGCGAGGCCGACCAGGCGTCCGCCGCGCGCGGCCGCCGCGTCGGAGACCTCGGTCATGGTGGCGGCCAGGTCGGCGTACGCATCGGCGGGGGTCTCGCACACCCCGGTGATGATCTCGACGATGCTCTGGAACAGCTCGTGCTTGGCCTTGGGGTGCTCCCCGCCGGGATGCTCGGCGCCGACGTCGGTGAGGATCTGGCTGGCCAGCTGGGTGAGGTCGCCAGTCTCGGCGTCGACGATCATCAGCTCGACCTCGACCCCCATGGTCGGCCGCTCGTTCGGCTGCCAGTCGATCTTCATGCGCACCTCCGTTGGTGAGGAGGCATGTCTAGCAGGCAGTGGCCGAGATCCGTACAGGTCGGTTCGCAGGTCGGACACCGGGGGGTGCGGAGCGCGCGGTCAGTCGCCCCGGAGGGCGCTCATCACCTGCGGCAGCTCGGGGAGCAGTTCGCCGGCGAGGAAGCCGATCCGGCCGAAGCGGGCGGCGAGCACGTCGCCGGCGGCGGCGTGGACGTGGGTGGCCCAGGCCAGGGCCTGCTCGCGGGGTGCGCCCCGGCTGACCAGGCCCAGGACGGCGCCGGCAAGCACGTCGCCGCTGCCGGAGGTGCCGAGCCCGGTGTCACCCGTGGTCACCCGCCAGGCGTCATCGACCGAGACGATCCAGCTGTTGGAGCTGACCACGGCACCGAACCTCTCCGCGACCTCCCGGGCGGCGGCGGGGACGGCCTCGGGCTCGATGGAGTCCTCGCCGACCAGTCGCGCCAGCTCGTTGCTGTTCGGGGTGGCGAGCAGGTTGTCCGCGAACGCCTCCCGACACTCCTTCGACACGTCGGCCATCACGGTGAGCCCGAACGCGTCCAGCACCACCGGGAGCCTTCTCGGCACCACGGTCGCCAGCTCCTCCAGCAGCCGAATGGTGCCGTCGGGGTCGTCCAGGCCGGGGCCCACGAGCAGGCCGTCGGCGTTCGCGACGTCCTTGCCGAGGATCTCGGTGGCACGCTCACCCGTGACCGACCCGTCCTCGTTCTCGGGCAGCCCGTGGGCGGCCGACTCGGGGAACGCCACGGCCACGTGCGGGGCGACGCTGCGCGCCACGGCCAGCGTGAGGCGGCCGGCGCCCATCCGCAGCGCGG